>NZ_JBEXNT010000078.1:34393-44435 GCF_040611255.1 Kitasatospora sp. NPDC002965
GAAGTCGGCCCGGCCGACTTCCCACTCCACCCGGTGGTGACGCGGCGTCTCGCTCGCACCGAGCGAGACGCCGCGACCGCGAGTCCGTCGGCGTCGATCAGAGATCCACCGTAGTCGGCGTCCCCGCTCCGACCATCTCGACTGAAGTCAGCCTTGGAGCGGTACCGGGTTGTCCGGGCCGTCCAGCCATACCGTGTGGCCGTCCCGCGTGGCGGTGAGGCCGAACCGGTCGAGTCCGGGACGGCCGCGGTCGTCCCACCAGCGCCACGCGGCTTCCACCTCGTCCCAGAGCCTCCGGGGACCGGACTGGTACACCTCGTACTCCGTGCGGCCCCGTTCGTAGTCGGCGGACGCCCACGACAGGGTGTCCCGGCTGTAGACCCACAGCGTGTAAGCGCCGTCCTCGTACCGTTCGGCCCGCCAGAACGCACCGGGCACACCGCACCCGATCACGAATTGTTCGAACCAACCTCCTGTGTCCGGAGGGGCCAGAGCGGTGGTGCCCCGCACCCCGCCGGCAGGCCACGGCTCGCCGTGCAGGTAGTCCTCGAAGGGCGGTCGTTCCGTCCGCTGTTGACGCAGTCTCATGAACGCCGAACTCCTGGTGAACCGGCCGCTCGCGCTGCTCCCGTCCCCACTGACGGTCAACCGGACGATTTGCTCGCCGCCGTACTCGGCGCCGAACGGGGCGAGGATGATTCCGCCGGGGGCCGTTTGGGCCAGCCATGCCGGAGGGATCTCCAACAGGGAGCACGTCGCGATGACCCGGTCGTAGGGAGCACCTTGCGCCCATCCTGACCGGCCGTCGCCCTCGACAACGGTCGGGCCGAGTCCGGCCCGGTGAAGATTCTCCCGGGCTCCGCGTGCGACGTCCGGGTCGTACTCGACGGTCACCACGTTGCGGTCGCCCAGGCGGTGAGCCAGGAGGCCCGCGTTCCATCCCGTGCCGGCGCCGATTTCCAGCACCCGGTTGCCCGGCTGTGCGTCGAGGTCCTGAAGCATCGAGAACACCATCATGGGCATGGAGTTGGACGAGCTCGGAGTGGTGCCGAGCCCGTCTCCCGCGTGGTCCCCGTCATCCCACTGCGTGGTCAGCGGGATGTCCGAGTAGACGGCCCTTCGCCACGCCTCGGGGTCCTGGGAGCGGTACACCGCGGCGTTCTGCCGCGTGCCGTCCGCGACCCCCGGCCAGATACGGTCCGGCACGAACAGCTCACGGGGGACGGCCTCGAACGAGGGGAGCCAGTCCGAGGACAGTGCGCCACCGGCCAACAGCGCGGAGGCGAGCCCACGGGGGCTCGCCTCCCGGTGCGTTGTGCCGGTCACTTGCCGCTCGCCGGTGACGAGCCGTCGGAGGTGTTGCCGCCCTCGTCGGACCCGCCGCCGCCGTGCCCCGAGCCCTTGTTGCTGTCGTCCTGCTGCTTGCCGCCCTTGCCGTCGCCCTTGCCGCCGCCGTGCTTGCCCATGCTTGGGGCTCCTCTCGATGTGGTGGTGTCGGATGGCTGGTGCCGTGCCGTGTCGGCCGCGCTCAGCGCCACCGGAGCCGAGCGGACCTGTACGCGGGTAGCCGCCCCGGTCTCGCGAGCTTTCGCCATCAGCACGACTCCTCTCCGTGACCGCACGAGAAGGTTCCCGTGACGGCGGAATCGCCGACAGGGACGGAACGTCCTATTTTTGGCGGCTAATCACAGAGCCCGAGTGTTCGTGCCAGCTGTCGTAGGCCGGGCGGGCGGGCGGGGCCGGCCAGGAGGTCGGCGACGATGGAGACGGCCAGCGTGTGGTGCCTCATCCATCCGGGCGCGACCCGTTGAAGCTTCTCCAGAGTCGCCACAGCCGACGTCGCGTCTCCGACGTCGACGTGGGCGCGAGCGACGTCCAGAAGGAGCCAGGTGCGCCACGACGGAGGGACGTCCGCGCTCAGTCTCATTCCTCGGGCCACCCTCAGCGCCTCATCCGGACGGGCGTGCTGCACAGCCAGCCGCACGCGCTCGATACGGACCGAGGAGCGGCTGAACACGCTGACCATGCGACCGTCCGAGGTGGCGGGCAGGCGAGCGAGCCCGGTCGTTGCCTTCTCGGCGGTGCGCATCATGTCCGAAGCGCCTTCGAAGTCCCCACCCCGAGCGGTACTCGTGGCCGCCGACATCAGCAGGCCACCCCAGACGCGCAGCCCGTCGGCGTCGGTGATGCGGCCCCGCTCCACTTCGTCGGCGGCGTGCACGGCCAGGTACCGGGCATCGTCGAGCCGGTTCTGCCGCTGATACGCCCAGGCCACGGAGTTGCACACCATCGCTGCCAGGAGCGGGTCCCCGGAGGCGTCCGCCGCTGCCATCGCCCTTTCCAGGCTGGACAGTCCGAGATCGGTCTTTCCCAGCCGAATGGCGAGGTGGCCGCCTAGTTGCAGTGCCTTTCCCAGGGCATGCTGCGCTGCCGGTCGGTCCTGCCCCTTGCCGACGGCGGCAGCGAGACGCGCATCACCGATGATCTGGGGAAGCATGCTCATCACGCGGCCGAAGTCGGCCTCGTGGTAGAGCGTCCACGCGTCGGCGACCTCGGCCCGGAGCATAGGAAGTGAGAGGTCGTCAGCACTGTCCGGGGTGGGCCGTGGAGCGAAGAGCGGCGGCATGATCGCACGGCGCACGGCCACGAGCTCCGGTGGTTCGGTGTCCCCGGTCGAGGGGACGGCCGGTGGGTCGCCCAGCAGCGCCGTCAGCTCGACGTCGAGGCCCTTGGCGAGGGCGTGCAGGGTGGGCAGCCGTGCTGACTGCTTCCGCCGTTGCTCCAGCTTTCGGACCACGTCCACGGAAATGCCGGCCTTCGTGGCCAGACCTTCCTGCGTGAGATCGGCCATCCTCCGGAGCTTGGCCAGGCGGTCTCCAAGGTGCTCGATAGCCATGCGCCGACAGTACGCCTCGGCTGCCGAGCATTGGTCGACCACTCGGCGAACGCGGAACGGCCCGGGCCCGGCTCGGCCTCCTCGGCCGCGTTCGAACGGCTTGGCCCGGCAGATCCCCGGGCCCGGTGGCGATGCTGCCGACCGGTTTGCCGCCGGGCCCGGGGACATGGAGTTGCGGGCGTCGGGAGGGCTGCCCCGGTGCAGGAAGTCGGCCGGGCCGACTTCCTGCACCGGGGAGCGGGGGTGGTGTTCCTGGTCAGTTCACGGCTGCGTTGCCCACGCCGTCGCGGCAGGACAGGGCGTCGATCTCGGACGCCGTGGGCCTGGCCTCGTTGCGCGTGTCCAACGGCACCTTGGGCAGGTTGTTCTGGAAGTCGCGGTCCCACTCGTTGCTCACCGCGTACTTCTTCATGGCCTCCCGCAGGATCTCGCAGTCCTTGCGGTGGCCCTTCGCGAGGGCGACGCCGTAGTCGTTCGCCGCCCCGAACGCGATCTCCGGCACGACCGCGAGCGTGGGCTCCGCCTCCATGAAGCCGTAGAGGATCAGCTGGTCGGTGGAGACCGCGTCCACCCTCCCCTCCTTGAGCTCCTTGACGCAGGTCCCCGCGTCCTCCTGCTCGCTCAGCCGCACCTTGCTGTAGGAGGGCTTGTTCAGTTCCGACGCGGACGTCGTGCTCCGCCAGACGCACACCAGCTTGCCGTCGAGGTCGCCGGTGCTCCGGAACCGGTCCCGGTCGTCCGCCCGCACGAGGACGCCCTGCTGGCCGGAGGCGTACGGGCCCACGAAGTCGAGACCCTCCCCCTCGCCGTTCTCCTTGAACGGCCGCATGCGCTGCTCGGTGATCGAGTAGGTGGCCACCACGAGGGCGAAGGTCTCGTTCCGCAGGAAGGGGGCGCGGTTCTTGGACAGCACGCCGTCGAAGAACGGCGTCCCCCCGTTGACCCGTTCCAGGAGTTCCCTGGCCACGGTGACGTCCAGCCCGACGAACTCGCCGGAGTGCAGTTCGAGGCCGGTCCCCGGCTGGTCGCTCTTCACCCCGACCCGTACTTGCTTCCCCTCGCCGAGCAGGGGCTTCTTCGCCTCGCCCCCGCAGCCGGTGAGGGCGAGGAGGGCGGCCACGGCGGCAGCCCGGATCGCCGGTACGTCCCGACGCTTACCCGTCACGTGCTTCCCCCAGGATCGTCGTCAGTCGTTGAAGAGCGTTCCGCGTGCCGCCACCTGCATGCTGCAGCCCGGCCCGGTGCGCACGGTGACGTCGATGGTCACCTCGCCGCGGCTCCCGCCGAGGTCGAACTCGACGACGGCTTGCGCGGGCACCCGCTTGGTCGTCGGGGTGACTCCCGGGGTGGTCGGCGTCAGTGTCGCCGTCGTCTTGTGGACACAGGTGGGGGACGTCGGGTTGTCGTCCGAGACCGTCAGCGCGAGGCGGAGGTGGTCCCGGACGTTGTCGGCCGTCGAGGCGGGCACCACCAGCGTGCGCGTCCCGGCGACGGCGCCGGCCAGGGGCTGGCCGCCCCGGACGGAGATCTCCACGGTGATCTCGCCGTTGCGCCGGACGTCCTCCAGACCGGCCAGCCCGAGGAGCGCGAGGACCAGCGCGGAGGACAGGAGCAACAGGCCGGCCGTGGACGGCTTGCTCGGCACCACTGCGGGCGCCGACCCCTTCGGGCCTTTCGCGGCCGCCCCGCCGATGACGCACAGGACGGCCAGGACGAACGCGGCGGAGAGGGCGAGGTAGAACCAGACGTACTGGTGCTGCGGACCTCCCGGCCAGGACAGGACGGCGTAGACGGCGGCGGCGACGGCCGCCAGGAGCGGCAGCAGCACCACGACGGGCAGCGAGTCGCCGTTCCGCCCGTTGCCGAAGTGGAAGATGCTGCCCGCGCCGATGGTGCTGCCGACGATCGCGCGGTCGCCGGTCGAGGTGACGGATGGCGGCCCGTTCGCGGCCGGGGGTTCCGTCACCGGGTGTCGCCGAAGTTGAAGGTGTTGTTGTCGCCGAAGCTGCCGCCGACGATCGTCCGGTCGCCGGTCGAGGTGTTCGTGACGGGTCCGGCGGGCGCCGTCCGGACGAGGTCCACCAGCCGTTCCGCGGAGAGGCCGCTCGTCGTCGCGCTGCCGAGCCACGAGGACAGTGCCTGGGCGAGACGGAGGCGCTCGGCATCACCGAGGCCGCTGAGCAGGGTGTCCACCTGTTCCTCGGCCAGGTGGTGACGGTCGAGGGCTTCGGCCACCTCGTCGGAGTGGCGTCCGAAGAGCCGGCGGAAGAATCCCTGGCCCGCGTCCAGGGTTCCCCCGGCTACGCGTTGGGCGGCTTCCTGTGTCAGGTGTGTCCCGAAGGTGGTTGCAGCGACGGTGAAATACGGAGCAATCGCAGTGATGTCGGCGAGCAGTTCGGACATGACCCCTGGCCCCCCCAGTACGTCTCGGCCACACGCTGATAGCTGTGTCGACAGGGATGGTAGCGATCGGGGGACCGCAGCGCATCAGGCTTGCTGGGCTGACTGTCCGTCAGTTGCCTGACGCAGGGGGCGATGTGGTGGCGGTCGGGGCTGCCGGCCCGTGAAGCCGGGTGCGTCGAGGCTGCCGGTGGTCCGGGCGTTCGCCCCGGTGCGGGACCGGAGGACGACGCGGCGGCCTTTCCGGGGACCGGGCCACCTGTCGGGCCGGGCTCCGGGGGAGGGGGATTCCTCGTTCGGGCCGAGTGGCGATCCGGAGGGAACGTCCTGGTATCGCAAAAGCCCCGCCCCGCCGAGCACCCAGCTCGGCGGGGCGGGGCTTTCGTGCTCCGGATCGTTCGGAGGTCAGGCGTGGTGGTCGAGTTCGCCGGCTTTGATGGCGTGGAGGAGACCGGTGAATGCGGTCGGGGTGGTGCGGAGGATGACGTCTCCGTCGTCGGACTCGCGGAGCTCGATCAGCCCGTCCGTGAGACGCACTTCGACGCACTCGCTGGAGGCGCCACTGTAGCTGGACTTCTGCCAAGCATGGGTGGTCATGGGGCCTCCGTGATCTGGGTATCGACGCTAAAGATCCGCCGCCTGTGGTCAGGTGTGGTGGTCGAGTTCGCCGGCTTTGATGGCTTGGAGGAGGTTCGCGAAGGTGATGGATTCGGTGTGGACTATGACGCCGGGGTCATCGGACTCCCGCAGCTCTACCGCCCCATCGACGGTGCGGATCTCGACACACTCGTCGTGTGCACCGCTAAAGGTGGACTTCTGCCAATCCTGGTCAGGCATACCTACCCTCAACTTCCTTCATGACGGATCGAATGAGCTCCAGTGACTCATCCTCGGGTAGGGCGGTGGCTTCCAATCGAGCAAACACTGATCGGTAGCTTGCCAGGTGTGCCGGCGAGTCGAAGAACTGGACGGCTTGGGCGACGTCCATCTGCACGGTGTCCAGCTCGGGGGTCACACCCTCGGCGAAGGTGAGGTTCTCGCTGGACCCGGGAAAGGTGTCGGCGCTGAACGGCATCACCCGGATCGAGACGCCAGGCATCTCGGAGGCATCTGCGAGAGCGGAAAGCTGCTCCACGAGGATCCTTGGTCCACCGAACTGCATGCGCAGCGCTGCCTCGTGGATGAACGCCAGGTAGGGGACCTGCTGAGAGTGAAGGACCTGTTGCCGCTTCATCCGGAACTCGGTTCTCAGGTCGATGTCTTGCTGTGTGGGAAGTGGCGTGGCGCGCGCGAACACCGCTGCGGCGTAGGAACGCGTCTGGAGAAGACCGGGAATGTACGTGGTCGTGCAGGTGTAGAGCCTTCGGGCGTGGCCCTCGACCTCTGCCACTTCGAGGAAGTCGGTCGCCAGGGCTCCCCGGTACTCCTCCCACCAGCCCTTCTTTCGTTCCACCGCCATGTCGGCGAGGGCGTCGATCAAGGGAGTGTTTCTGCACGCGCAGGCGGCGGCCACCGTCCGTAGCCTGTCGGAGCTGACGCCGATCTTGCCCGTTTCCATCTGCGTGACCTGCGTGGGGTTCAGCCCGAGGGCGCGTGCGAGCTGACTGCCGCCGAGACCGGCCTGCTCTCGCATCTTCCGCATCTCGGCGCCCAGACGGCGCTGGCGCAAGGTCGGGTCGCGTCGAAGCGGCATGTCGTCCTTTCGGGGTGGCTTGGGACCAGTCTGCCGCGCGCGCCATGAGGCGGTCCAACCATGCGTGGGCGGCCCGGATACTGCGGTTCCCCCGCAAGGGGGAATCTTCCAGATCGCGCCTTCAATTGAAGACGCTCTGGGCTATCGTCATTATCACAGCGATCCGACGGGTCGTCAGTAACGCTTGTTCGTACGGGCGGCAGGCGTCTGCTGCCCTCTCGCACCGCAGAGCAGCCATGGCCGGGCCTGGCTCACGGTGACGCATCCGCCGACGCTCACCCTCCCCACTCGCACGACCTCACTCGGAGGTTCCCCATGCGTGCCTTCAACCCGCCCGACTGGTCCGCCGCCCGCGAGGAGCTGCGGGACGTGCTCGCCCTCGCCTGCTGGCCGGACGACCTGATCCGCGACGCCGAACTCGCCCTCCACGAGCTGTACGTCAACGCCTGGCGCCACGCGGGCTGCCAGGCCCCGACCGTCGTGGTCGTCCTCCTCCCCACCCGCACCGTCCGCGTCTCCGTCGCCGACGACAGCCCCACCCTCCCCGAACCCCGCAGCTCCGCCGACCCCTACGAACTCTCCGGACGCGGCCTCCACCTCGTCCGCTCCCTCACCCACCGCTTCGGCGCCGACCCCCGCAAGTCGGGCAAGCGCGTCTGGTTCGAGCTGGACGCCGCCGCGTGAGCCCGGAACCGATCGCGCCGGACGACCCCGTCATCCGCACCTACACCGACGCCGAGGTCACCGCCCTGCTTGCCGAACTCCACGAAGCCGGACGCCCGTTCGGCATCCGCTGGGGCTCCGCCGCCACCCTCCCCGGCACCGTGGACGGTCGCATCCTGATCGACTTCGGCAACGCCCCCGTCGCCACCCTCCTCAACCTCCTCCGCCTCCTCCGCGAAAGGACCGACCCGCGATGGGAGACCTGATCCCCATCCCGCGCCCGCACATCGAGCGCACCACCGTCCCCTACCTCACCGTCGAGTCCGTCCCCGACGCCGACCTCCAGCTCCGCTTCCCCGTCGACCTCGACATCAACGCCGCCCCCGGCGACCACCTCGCCGTCCCCCTCACTCGCGCCCAGGCCCGCGACCTCCTCGAAAGCCTCGCCCACCACCTCGGATACCTCCGATGACCGACTACCTCGTCGCCACCGCCTTCGCCGTCCTCCTCGCCCTCGCCCTCGCGACCGTCGTCGTCGGCGTGGTCACGAGCCTGCGGATCGAGGACACCCCACCCCCACCCCCCATCACCCGCCACGGCCGCTGGGAACTGCGCCACCACCCCGACGGCACCACCGAATACGCCTGGATCGCCCGCCAGGCCGGCCACTTCAGCCCCGAAACCCGCCCCCACCCCCACCAGCGACAGAACCCCCAGGGCCGCCACCGCATACCCCGCTGACCGAACCGCTCAGCAGTGCCCGGGCCTTCTCCGACCCGGGCCGGTCGGTCGAAGCCTGGTGATGCCGGGTGGGTCGGGACCTCTGCGGGTCCGGGAATTGCCTGACGCCCGACCGGGCGTAGCGCGCCTTCGCCAACGGCCCTCCCCGCGCCGCCGGTGACGAGTGGTCGACCCCCAGCCGACCCCTCTGTCACACACTACGGTGACCGTACTATGGTGCGCAGTGTGAAGAACAAACGCTCCATGCAGGAGCCGACCTTCCTACTTCTCACCGCGCTGGCGGACGAGGCCCGCCACGGCTATGCGCTGGGAGACGAAGTCGCCGCGATCTCCGACGGCCGGGTGCGGCTCGGCTCCGGCAGCCTGTACGGCACGCTCGACCGCCTCCTGGCCGAGGGGTTGATCCGCGTCGAGCGCGAGGAGACGGTGGACGGGCGCCCCCGGCGCGTGTTCGCCCTCACCCCGGACGGCGAGCAGTCGCTCAGGGACGAGGCCGAACGCCTCCGCTCCGCCCTGCGCGAGGCCGACCGGCGCCTCGCCGCGACCATGATCCGCCCCGCAGGAGGCACGGCATGACCTCGACCTCGAAGCACTCCACGAACGCCCGGCTGCTGCGGCGGGCTCTCACGCTCTACCCGTCCTCCTACGGCGCCGGTGCGCTGGCGGAGGTCACCGAACGCGCCGAGCACCAGATCGCCCGATCCGGCCCGCTGGCCGGGCTGCGGGAGGTGGCCGACGTCGCCGGACACGGGGCCCGGGTCCGGCTCGGTCTGGTTTCCCACCGGCCGCTGGGCCGGGCGTTCGCCACGGCGGCGCCGGTCGCCGCGATGCTGGCCGGAACGTACGCGGCGGCCTGCCTGTGGCGGAGCCTGCGGCTCGCCACCGACCCCGAGTCCACGGGCTTTCCCACCGGCGCCGTCCCGACAGGTGGCCCGTTCCTCGCGGCGAGCTCCGTGCTCGTCCCTGCCGTGCTGGTGGCGTGTGCGGTCGTGGCCGGCCGCTGGTCGGCCGCGCGGGCGCTGGGCCTGGTCACCCTCCTGGCGGCCCCACTGTTCTACGCCCTGTCCCACCTGGGGTTGCTCGCCGCGGACCTCCGCACTGCGGCCGAGTTCGGCCTGGGCAGCCGCGGGTTCGGGCTGATCGTCCTCAACACCCTCGTCCTGCTGATCGCCCCGCGCGACCGGACCCGGGGGACCGGCGCCGGGCTCCGGCTGGTCGCCGTCGCCCTCGTGACGGCGGGCGTCGGCGTCGCGGTCGCCGGCGGGTCCGCCTACGAGCTCCTGATCACCGGCTTCGAGACCCTGGCCCCGCTCGCCGCCGGTGTCGCCCTGGCACTCACCGCCCGGACGACCGGGCACGCGGCCCTGGCCGCGACAGTCCTGGCCGCGCCGCCCGTCCTCACTCCCGTGCTCTTCGGCGGTCACCTGGCGGTCCTGACCATGGTGCCGCAGCTCGTCGTCCTGTCGGCCTTCGGCTACCTGATGACCCGAAGCGCGGTCCGGGTCGTCGGCCGCCTCCCCCGGAGGGGCCGTCTCTCCGGATCCTGACCGCAACCGGCGCCCGCCGCCCGTGCCGACACGACCCCGGGGCCGGGCCGGGGCCGGGGTCGTCGAAAGGGCGGGTCGTGTGGCCGGAGCGCCGCTCCGGCG
>NZ_JBEXNT010000079.1:0-44270 GCF_040611255.1 Kitasatospora sp. NPDC002965
CAGTGGCCCTGGGTCAAGGACAAGTGGGGCGACGCGCGTCCCGAGGTGGTCCTGAACAACGGCGACGCCGGCCCCAACTTCGAGAAGATCGCCGCGCCGGCGAGCTGTGGATCGGCGGCCCGCTGCTCGCGGCCGGCTACCTCCACGACCCCGACCGGACCGCCGACCGCTTCCGGCCCGACCCCTTCGCCGCCGTGCCCGGTCCGTTCGCGGACGTGCCCGGCTCCCCGGCCGCGCCGGACCCGCGGATGTACCGCACGGGGGACCAGGTGGTCCGCCACCCCGGCGGGGACCTGGAGTTCCTCGGCCGGCTCGACAACCAGGTCAAGGTCCGCGGCCACCGGATCGAGCTCGACGAGGTCGACCGTCACCTGCTGGACACCCCGGGCGTGACCGCCGCCGCGGCCGTCACCCTCGACGACGGGGCCGGGGGCCGGACGCTGGGCGCCGGCATCTCGCGCACTCCCGACGGGCCCACCCCCGAGGAGGTCCGCGACCGCCTGCGCTCCCGGCTGCCCGCCTACATGGTCCCGGGCCCGTTCCTCGTCCTCGACCGGCTGCCACTCACCCCCTCGGGCAAGATCGACCGCCGGGCGGTCGCCGCCCTGGCCGCCGCCGAGCACCCCCCGGTGGCCGCCGAGGCTGCCCCGGCGGATCCTCGGGACATTCCGGTGGTGGACCAACTGGTGATCCTGCTGGGCGAGTTGCTTCGTGCGCCTGGCTTCGGGCCGGACGACGACTTCCTCGCCCACGGCGGCGACTCGCTGATCGCCCTGCGGGTCAGCGGCGCGTTGCGCGAACGCGGTTGGCGGCTGCGCCCGTCCGAGCTGATGGCGGAGCGCACCGCCCGCGCAGCGGCCGACCGGGCGAGGCCCACGGTGCCTGCGGGCACGCCGTAGCCCGGTGCCCCCAGCCCGCCGCCCCCAGCCCGGCGCCCGTACCGCCGAGCCCGAGCGCGGCCCGCACGCCCTCCGCCGATCGGAGGCGTGTGCGGGCCGCGCACGTCCGGGCGAACGTGCTGACGGTTCGTGAAGTCCGTTTTCCCGCAGAGGAGATCAGGGCCGTTCCGTTTCTGGCATACTCGCACCACCGTCGGCCGGGGGGCTGCGAAGGCGCCGACGGGCCCGTGCGGACTGGAGGGGTACACGGAATGCCGAACAGGGATGCCGAAGCGGGGCGGGGGCCGGCCGGGCCGGGCCGGAACCAGGGCGGGTCGGCCGAGCCGCCCGCGCGAGCGGACGCGCCGCCGATCCACTGGTCGATCTACTTCCTGATCTGTGCCGTCCTCCTCGGCTACACGGCGATGATGGTGTTCCTCGCCGTGAAGCGGGGCGACGCCAACTGGGACCGGCTGGTGTTCCTCTTCGCCGGGCTGGAGGCCATCGTCTTCGCCGCCGCCGGGCTGGCGTTCGGCGGGACGGTGCAGCGCGGCGCGCTCACCGCGGCCCGGGAGGACGCGGCGAACGCGCGGGCCGAGGCCGGCCGCCAGGGGGCGGCGGCCGAGGCCGCGCGCGGCGACAGCGAGGTCCTGAACGGTCTGCTGACCGCCATCTCGCTCGGTGCCGACGCCGAGCGCGGCGGGACGGCGGGGAAGGCCGGCCCGGGTGCCTCGCGGGCCGCCGAACTGCCGCCGGGAGCCCAGGAAGCCCGGCCGTCCGCCGCCGCCCCGCGGTCGTGGAGTATGGTCGAACTGGAGCAGTTCGCCCAGGTGTTGCGGGAGCGACGGGTAGGCTGAGCCTGGTGGACGCCGACGAACCGGGGTGGCTTCCGCCCTTCACGACCCTGATTCGGATCGGCGAGGCGAACGCCTCGGGCGCCCATCCGACCCTTCTCGCCTTCGGACCCGCGGAGGAGGGCGGCTCACCCCGCCCGGTCCACCAGGGCGCCGCTTTCACCGACGAGTGCCTGTCCGTGGACGACCGCAGCCTCTGCCGGGACCTCTTCGAGACCGGGGCGCCGCTGCCCGAGGCCGTCCGTACCGTCGCCGGCCTGTTGCGGGACGCCCTGGACGCGCTCGGCCTCCTCGGTCCGTGGATCGAGGAAGTCCGCACGTGCCACCAGAACGGACGCCAGGCCCGGACCCTGTTCGACATCCGCCCGGCGGCACTGCGCGAACTCCCGTGGGAACTGGTCACCCATGCCGACGGAGCGGAGTCGCTCTGCGTCAGCGGGGATCCGGGTCTCACCTTCACCCGGATCGACCGCCCGACGTCCCTGCTCGGCGCCGAGAACCCTCCGGCCGCCCTGCACCTGCCGCTCCGCGTGCTGGTCGTCGTCGGCGAGACGGACCCCCTGATCAGGGCGGACGAGGAGATCGAGCGGATCCGCACCCGGCTCGGGGGCCCGTCCGGGGAGTGGCACGTCGAGGTGGTGCGGGCCCCGACCTCCCGGGCACTGGCCGAGACCCTGCGGGAGGTGGCCCCGCACGTCCTGCACGTGATCGGCCACCAGCAGCGGGACGCGGGGGACCGGGGCCTGCTCACGATCCGCCCGCCCGGCACCGAGCCCTGGTCGATCACCGGGGACAACGTCCACGCCTTCCTGGCCGGCCACCGGCCGAGGCTGGTGGTGCTGAACGCCTGCGACACCGCCGGACCGGCGGCCGGGCCGCTCCTGGCGGCCCTGCTCCGCGGTGGTGCGGCGGCGGTGGTGGGGATGAACGGCGACATCGAGTCCGGGACCGCCTGCCGGTTCTCGGCGGAGTTCTACACGGCCCTCGGCCGTGGCGAGAGCGTCGACCGGGCCGTGCGGACGGCCCGGCTCGCCCTGCTCGTGGACCAGGTCGACGGGACCGACTGGGCCCTGCCGGTGCTGGCCGCCCGGGTCCACCCCGAGGTCGTGCTGGGGCGGTACGCCGCGCTGCGCGGCAAGGCCGAGGCCGAGAAGCGGTTCACCGACCGTCGGTGGAACCTGGGGCACGCGGTGGACCGGGTCCGGGAACGCCGCGCGCTGTTCGACGGGTTCGCGCCGACCGGCCCCGCGGCGCCCGTCAGCGCCGTCGTCGGCGAGGCCGCCAGCGGCAAGGCCACCCTCGTCCGGTCCGCCCTGCAGATCTGGTACCGCAACGGTGCCCGCACGGTCTGGAGCGACCTCCGCCCGCTCGGCCGGACCGCGACCTGGCTGGACCTGGTCCGGACGATCGTCGACCAGCTCGGGCCGGCCGGTCCCGGGCTCGAACCGCTCCAGCGGTTCGAGCACCGGCTCGCCCAGTTGCACGACGGCTGGACGACCGACGACAACGAACCCTGGCTGTCCCTCGAACCCGACCGGGTCTGGCAGGAGACCGTGCCCGGCAACAGCGTCGGTCACGTCGCCGACCGCCGGCACACCGCGCTTCGGCACCTCGCCGACGCCCTGCTCGGGCTCGGCGAGGACACCGGACTGGTCCTCGCCCTGGCCGGTCTCGGCAGGCTGGAGCACCGGGCCGTCGCCGACCTGATCGTCCCGCACCTGATCGAGCCGCTGGCCGTCCGCCCGGACGGGCGTGCGAAGGTGATCCTGGCTCTGAACGAGGAGGAGGCCGACTTGCTGCCCTATCCGCTGCGCGACACCGTCCGGCGGATCCCGCTCGGCGCGTTCGCGCCCGGGGAGATCACCGAGGTCGTGGGGGACTACGGCCGGGTGAGGGACGTGGAAGCGGACAGTGTGGAGCAGTGGAAGGAGTTCATGGCCATCCTCGTCAAACGGCACACCCACCTGACACCGGCAATGCTGCAGGACGGTATGACGTTGTTCAAGGAAGGACGACGGGTGCCCCGATGACCGACAACGGTCCTGCTTCCCCCCATGGGCCCGACGAGCCCACCGGCCCGGGTGGGGTCGGGCCGGCCCCGGAGGATCTCGTCGAGCTCGTCGGCCGCGGCGACCCGCTCGCCCGGATCCTCCTGGCCCGGCTCGACCCCACCCGGCGCGACGTCCTCCGCCGCTGCAGCGTCGTCCCGGACTTCACCAGGGAGCTGTACCACTCCGTGCTCGCGGTCGACAGCCCGGTCGACGTCGCCGACCTGCTCGACCAGGGCCTGCTGGAGCACTCAGCCCGGCCGGACCACTACCGGATCGTCGCCCTGCTGCGCTTCCCCTGCTGGGACGACTGGTGGACCGGACTGCCGCCGGGCGGGGAGGCGCCGGGGCAGCTCCGAGAGCTCGCCGCGACACTGGCCGCCCGCTACGCCGAAGCCGGGGACGAACCCGGCAGCCTGCGGCAGCTCGCCATCGCGGGGGCGTTGGAGTCCGACGCCTTCCGAGCCGCCTTCGAGGCCGCCGACCGCCGGTTCGACCTGGCCCGCTGCCACGACCTCGTGGACGCCGTCACCGACCCGCAGGTCGCCGCGCTCCTGCCGGAGGAACTCGGGGCCGTCGTCGCCGAGGCCCGGGTCCGGGTCCGGGCGCGCGCCCTCTGGCGGCCCGACCACCACCGGACCGCCGGCTACTACGGGCGTGCGCGCGCCGAACAGCCGCTGCGGGACCTGCTGGAGGCCGACGGCCCGGCGGTCCTGCGGATCCACGCCACCGGCGGCTCCGGCAAGTCCATGCTGCTGCGCTGGTTCATGGCCAGGCACTGCCAGGAGCGCCCGGTCCCGGTGCCCTGTGCCCACCTGGACTTCGACCGGTGCGACCCGGCCCTGGCGGTCGCCCACCCCGCACTGTTCCTCCTGGAGGCCGCCGCCCAGTTGAACGAGCAGCTCCCGGGCGCACCGTTCGGCGAACTCCTCGACGAGCACGCGGCGGACCTCGCGGCGCTCCCGAGGAACCGCAGCCCGGTGGCGGCCGAGTGGCTCGCCGGGCGGGCGGCCCTCGGACACCGTGGCGCCTCGATCCAGCGGCGCTTCGTGGCCGTCCTCGACGAGGCCCTCCGGCGGCGGGGCACCCGGGCCGTCCTGGTCCTGGACACCCTGGAGGAGGTCGTCCTCCGCGACGGCGGCCGGATCAACGAACTGGCGGAGGTGCTCTCCGGGGCGCTGGCGGCGGAGGGGCTCCGGATCGTGCTCTCCGGCCGGTACGACCTCGCCGATGCCGTACCGCTGCCCGCCGTCCCGGTGCGGCTCCAGTCCTTCGACCCGCAGGAGGCGGACGACTACCTGCGGGAGGTGCGCGATGTCGCCGACCCCGAGCTGCGCGCGGCCGTGGTGGAGAGCAGTGACGGCCTGCCGTACACGCTGGCCCTCTTCGCCGACCTGGCCGCGGACCTCACCGCCGACCAGGTCCGGGCCTCCTCCGGGCCCGGCCTCCTCTACGCGATCGACCGGGTCCTCGAACGCGTCCACGACGACCGGATCCGTTGGCTCCTCCGGTACGGGGTGATCCCCCGGCGGCTCACCCTGCGGCTGGTCCAGGAGGTGATGCTCCCGCACCTGCGCCGCGGGATCCGCGGCAGCAACACGGCGGACGACCCGCGCCTGGACAAGCGCGAGGAACTGCACATCCCGATCTTCCTGCGGGCCGTGCCCGGCTTCACCGACGACGGCGGGGAGATCCCCGACCTCTGGGCCGCCCTCAGCCGGTACGCCGGTGACGCCGCCTGGGTCGACCGGGACCCGGACGACCCCGAGGGCCTGGTGCTGGACCGCACCGTCCGCCACCCGCTGCGCCGACTGCTCGCTGACCACGAGGTGTCCCGGCTGCTCGACCGGGATCTCGCCGAGCACTTCGCCCGGCGGGCCGAGGCGGAGCCGGAGCGCTGGGAGCAGTGGAAGCTGGAGGAGCTCTACCACCGCTTCTCGGCGGACCCGCAGGAGGGCGCCGCGACCTGGGCCCGTCTGGTCGGTTCGGAGCGCTCCGCCGGCCGGGACCACCGCCTGTCGCCGCTGGCCGAGGCACTGGTGTCGCCGGAGCTGCTGGACGAGGTGAAGGTCTCCGCGGTCGCCCGGGCCCGCGCCCTGGTGCTGCTCGGCCGGAACGCCGCGAGCGCCACCGACCCCACGGCGTGGGAACGCGGGATCGCCCGGCTGGACGAGGCCGCCGGCCTGCTGGCGGAGGAGTCGCACGCGGAGCTGGCGGTCGGGGTGGAGCTGCTCTCGGCGGCCCTGCTGCTCCGGCTGGGCCGGCTCGGGGAGGCCTGGAGCCGGCTCACCCGGGTCCAGCGGCAGCCGGGCTTCGCGGACCGCGACACCGCGGCGCAACTGCACCACCTCACCGGGTGCGCCCTGCTGGCGGAGGGGCAGGGCGACCGGGCCCAGGAGTCGTTCGTGCAGGCGGACCGACTGGCGGCGCCCGACGGGGGGCCGCTGTCGGAGCAGTCGGTCGAGGCCGTGGCAGGCCTGCTGGACTCCGGCCTGGTCGGCCACGCCGCCTCCTGGCTGCCGCGGTTCGACGCGGGGACCGCGCCCGAGCTGCACCTGAGGCTGCTCCTCGCCGTCGGCCGGTTCGAGGAGGTGCTGGCCGTGCACCGGGGCCTCGGCTCCGGGGACCGCCGCCGGACGGCCGAGTGGGCGGGCCGGGCGGCGCTCCGGCTCCACCGCCCCGGCCTCGTCCTCGCCGAGGACGGCCCGCTGGAGGGCTTGTCCGACGGGGGGAGCGAACCTGCGGTGACCCTGCGGGGCCTGGTGCTCCGCGGCGAGGCGTACGCGATGCTCAGGGCGCCCGGCGCGGCGATGGCGCCGCTGCGGCCCGCCCTGGAGGAGGGCGCCGTCACCGACCACGAGCGGATGTCCGCGCTGGTGGGGACGGCCCGGCTGCTGGTGACCGGGGGCGGCAGCCGGAGCGAGGCCTCGGAGCTGGTCGGCCGGGTGCTGCGGCTGGCCGGTC
The DNA here is from genome assembly GCF_040611255.1 of Kitasatospora sp. NPDC002965. Taxonomy (NCBI): domain Bacteria; kingdom Bacillati; phylum Actinomycetota; class Actinomycetes; order Kitasatosporales; family Streptomycetaceae; genus Kitasatospora; species Kitasatospora sp. NPDC002965. Next base: position 6,745 of record NZ_JBEXNT010000079.1, read on the forward strand.
CGTCCGAGCACGCTCCCGCCCCGGACGTCCCGGTCCCGATCCTCGCGGAGCTCGCCCGGTGGCCCGAGGCGGCGGCCTGGCAGCTGGACCGTCCGCGGTCCGCGGAGAGGTCGGCCGCACCGCCGCCGGACCGGGTGGTCTGGGTGCTCGGCCTGCTGACGGGCGTCGGACCCGCGCGGGACGAGGAGCTCGTGGGCGAGCTCGTCGAGGCCCTGACCCCCCTCGGGTCCCCGGGGGCACGCCTGGTGGCGCTGGAACGCCTCCACGAGCTGCGGCGGCCGCTCGCCGTCACCGGTCCCACCGCCGCCCGGTTGACCGAGCTCTGCGGGCCCGGTCCCCGGCGGAACTCCGGCTCCGACGCGGCGGCCCTCGGCCTGACCTACGCCGAACTGCTCCGCGTGCTCGGACGGTCCGAGGAGGCGGTCGACCTCGCCCGCGCCTGCGCGGGGGAGCTCGCCCCGGCCGAGAGCGCGGTGTGGCTGCGCCGTCTCGACCTGGAGACGGACGTCCTCGGTGACATCGGCGCGCTCGACGCCGTCATGCTCCAGGGCCTCCCCGACGCGTTGGAACGGGCCTACCCGGAGGCGCCCGAGGCGGCGGCCGTCGTTCTCACCTACCAGACGCTGGTGGCGCTCAGGTCGGGGCGGGGCGACCTGGCCGGGCGGAGCGTCGCCCGTGCCTGGTCGCTGCTGGCGGAGCGGGATCCCAGCCTCGCCAGGGCGAGGTGCGCGGCACTGCTCGCCCGGACGGCGGCCCAGGCGGGCGCCGATCCCGGGGAGACGGGCCCGCCGGCCGAGTTCGCGCACGGTCTGTACGCCGAACTCGGCCTGTCTCCTGAGCAGTTGTTCGACCAGGGGGACGGTGCTCCCGGGGCCGGTGAGGTCGACGTCGAGTGGCGGGAACACGTTCTGGTGCTCACCGCCTACACCCGGTTCCGCGGACTGCCGTCCGTCCTGGAGATCGACCTCCTGAGGTCCACCGGTCCAGGGGCCCGGGTGAGTCTGCTGCGGACGGCCGTCCGCGCGGACGACTGGCTCCGCAGTCCCGACGAGCTCCAGTCGGCGCTCTCCTCCTCGGCGGCGGACTGGGTGGAGAAGACCCGCGGCTTCCTGCTGGACGAGGCCCTGGACGGCCTGCTCCGCTCCGAGGAGGTCCGCGGCCTCCGGCTGGAGGTCCCGGGGTACGAGCCCACCCTGCTCGCCGCCCCGTGGGAGGCGGCCCTGGCGCACCTCACGGTCCCGCCGGACGGGTTTCACCTCTACCGGGGGCTCCCCGGGCGCAGCGGGGAGGCGGCGGCGCTCGGCCGGCTCCGGACCGTCGTGCAGAACCTCCGGCAGGCCGCACCCTTCGACGCCCCGCCGTCCGTGCCCCTCGGCCGCTTCGTCGAGAGCCTCTGGGCCCAACCCCACGCCGCCGTCCGGGTCGGGGTGCTCGCCGGCACCCGTGAGGCGCGCGCCCAGCAGCACACCGCTGTCCGGGAGCCGATGGCGCCGATGGCGCCGCTGTCGTCGGTGTACGAGGCCGAGCACTTTGCCCGGCTGGTCGCACCGGCCCGCTCGCGGCGCTTCGGTGCTTCCGCGTCGGGCCCCCAACTCCTGCACGTCCAGGGGACTTTCCGTGAATCGTCGGGCAAGCTGAACGTCCACTGGGACTCCCGGGGCGGGAGCGACGCCGCCGGTCTCGGCGAGTACCTCGGATGGCGGCGCCCCCCGCAGAGCGTCCTCGTCCTGGAGGCGGTGGATCCGGGGACGCGCGAGGAGGCGATGCGTCAGCTGGTCCTGCGGAACCTGTTCGCCGCCGAGGTCCTGGCCCGAGGGGACTTCGCGGCCGTGGTGGCCATCGGCCCGTTCCTGCGGCGCCCGGGCGAGAGCGAACGGGCCCGGCGGCGACTGATCCACGGGCTGCTCACCGGGCGGCACCCCGCCGTCGTGGTCGCGGAGCTCACCCGGGACCAACTGGGCGTCCCCCGGCCGACCGTCGCGCTCCCGGCGCTGTTCAGCGCCCTGCCGACCGGCCTCCTGCTGCCGCTCTGGACCTCGCTGTGACCGGTCCGTCCGCCGTGCCGGCGCTCCGTGGCACCCCGCACACAGCCGTCGGCGGGGCCGGGAGCCCGGCCGCGGCCGGGGCCACCGCCGGAGCGCGGCCGTGAACGCCGGTGAGCGGCGACGGGCGGCGCTGCTGGCCCGGGTCGACGGGCTCGCGGCCGATCTCGACCACTGGCTCGCCCTCACCGCCAAATCCACGAGCGGGGCGCGCGGTGCCGGTCAGGCAGGCGCCGGTCAGGGTGGCGCCGGCCGGGGCGGCGCCGGGGCGCCCTTCCCGCAGCACCACACCCAGGTCCTCGCCGTGAACGCCGCGCTGCGCCCGCTGCTGGACCGGGTGCGGGAGGCGGAGACCCGGCGGGCCGACACCGAACTCGGCCTCCTCCAGGAGGTGTGGTGGCGGCTGCGCGGCGCACTCACGCAGCGGCACGACCGGTCGCTCGGGGACTTCCTCCTGCTGGCGGACGACTTCGTCTGGTCCTGCTACCGGCCCGCGCTCACCGCCGCCTCCTCCGTGTCGGGCGCGGAGATCCTCCCGGTGGAACCACCGCTGGTCCACCTCACGGCGCACGCCGTCCCGTTCGCCCTGCCGCGCCTGGTGTCCGAGGACCGGCAGGCGCGGGTGGACGAGCTGCTGCGCGCCCTGCCGGTGCCGCTGGTGGGGCTGCCGTTCGTCCAGTCCCGGCACCTGCCGGAGGCCGTCCTGGCCGCCCATGAGGTCGGCCACTGCGTCCTGGACGCGTTCGGGCTCACCGGCGAGCTGTCCGAGGTGCTGCGGCGGACGGCGGAGGGCCCGGACTGGTGGACCGACCGGCTGCCGGAGGTCTTCGCCGACCTGTACGGCGCCCTGTGCGCCGGCTCCGGGTTCGCCTTCATCCTCGCGGACTTCGTGGCACTCACCCCGGAGGGGCCGCCGAGCCCGCGCTACCCCGCGCCCCGCGTGCGGGTGGCTCTGGTGGCCGACGCCCTGGCGGAGGCCGGGGGCGAGGAGGCGGCTAAGGAGCTGCGGGCCCACTGGGCCGAGCACGCCGCCGGGCGCGGGCCGGCGCCCGAGGGACTGCGGCCGACCGTCAGGGCCCTGCTTTCGGCCCCGTTGACCGCGCTCGGGGGCAGCACCCTGCTCGATCTCTTCCCCCGGGGCGTGGACGCCAACCTCCGCGCCGCCGCCGACGCCCTGCTGCGCCGGTCGCCGATCCCGAGGTCGGTGCCCGAGACCGCCGGTGTCCTGCTGCCCGCCGCGGCCTTCGCCTTCCACACCGATCCGGACCGCTACGCCAAGGTCGTCAAGGACCTCACCGACCGGATCTTCCGGCTCGTCGCCGAGGACCGCACGCGCGGTGTGCGGGGCGGCGCGGGGGGCGGTGAGGCCACCGACACCCCCGGGGACCGGGGCGCCCGGTCGGCGTCGCGGCTGAGGGCCCTGCTCGACGGCTGGGGAGCGGACCCGCCGGCGGACGCCGCCTCGTGAACGCCTGCCGGACGATCAGTCCGACGACCTGCCGGACGACCTGCCGGACGACCCGTCAGGAGCTTTGGGACTCACCGGTGATCTCGGTCATCGCCTCGTCGTAGCGCCGGAAGAAGCGGGGGCCGGGGGCGGGGTCGTCGCGCTCGGCGCGGCGCAGCAGGCGCCAGCAGTCGGCGGTGAGGGCGCGGGCCTCGGCGCCGGGCCAGGGGCGGGGGAGGAGCTCGGGCGGCAGCAGCGGGTCGTCGGCGGTGGCCCGGGTGAACTCGGCGGCGAGCTCCAGGGCGACGGCGAGGCGTTCGACCCGGGTGGGGGCGGGGGAGCGGCCGGTGAGCCGGGCCAGGCGGTCGGCGGCGACGGCGGCCAGGCGCCGGTGGCCGTCGGCGAGTTCGTCGAGCGGCCAGAGCCGACGGGCCAGGCGGAGGGGGTCGCTCTCGCCGCCGACCCGCAGGTCGGTGCTGGTGAGCAGGGTGACGCAGTCCCCGACGCCGAGCCGTTCGGCCTCGGCCTCGACGTACGGCTCCCACCTGTTGGCGCCGGCGTAGACGCCGCCCTGGACGGCCGCGCCGCCGAGCCGGACCAGGAACTCGCGCAGCGCGTCGCGGGCGGCACGGGCGGACTCGGGGACGGCGAAGGCGGCGAGGTGCCACCGGCCGTCCCACGGTGCGAGCCCGGCGTCCTGGGCGTACATGTGGCGGACGAAGTCGACCTCGGGTTCGGCCGCGCGCCGGGCCCGGTCGGTCTCCCGCAGGACGGCCCGACGGCCGCGCCCCTCCTGGACGAGCAGCCCGTCGGCGGCCATCCGTTTGATGCAGAGGCGGACCTGCTGGTCGGTCATGCCGAGCTCGCCCGCCACCGCGTAGAGCTCGCCCGCGTCGACGGTGCCGTCCGCGCGGACCATGCCCTCGACGAGGGTCCGGGTGGGGACCTCCGGCCGTCCTTCCTCGGTCATCGCTGCCGTTCCTCTCCGGTGTCCACGGGCTGGTGCTCTCAGGCGAGTCTAGTCCGCCAGAAACTATCGAATGTCGAACGATAGTTTTGATAACAATAGTTCCACATCCGGCCCGGAGGCAGAGGGGTGGCCGGTCCTCCGCGGAAAGTTCGGGTGACGACCGACTGACCGAGTTTGAATATTTCAAGACAATCGCAGTCATCTCCTGACACTCAGTCAGTCGGCCTTCTACGCTTCGGGCGGTCCGGGCGTCCCCCCGGGCCGCCCGACGGGCGGCCCGCCCGGTACCGCCGTGACGAGCGCTGCCGTGACAGGCAACGCCGCCACCGGCGCCACCGTGACGCGCACCGGCGTGACCGCCGCCGCGTGACGGGCGCGGCCGGGACGAGCACCGCTGTGACGTGCACCGATTCGACGAGTCTGGAGATCTTCCGTGAGACAACGCCCGGCCCCGCGCCGCTACTGGACGGCCGTGACGGCCACCGCCGCCGCCACGGCCGCCCTGCTGGTCCAGCCCGGCACCGCCGCCGCGGCCGCGCCGCCGCCCGCCGTGACGGCCACGGTGGCCGTCGCGCCCTACCCGGCGGGCGTCGCGGTCGCCCCGGGCGGCGGGCGGGCCTACGTGACCAGCCAGAGCAGCGGCGTCGTGACGGTCCTGGACACCGCCGGTGGCACGGTGACCGGCACCGTCACCGCCGGCACCGGCTCCTACGCGGTCGCGTTCGCCCCGGACGGCGGGCACGCCTACCTCACCCACCACCTCGACGGCACGGTCAGCGTGGTGGACACCGCCACGGCCGCGGTGACCGCCACCGTCCCCGTCGGCGCAGGCGCCTTCGGGGTCGCCGTCGCCCCCGACGGCGCCCACGCGTACGTCAGCAACGCGGACGCCGGCACGGTGAGCGTGCTGTCCACCGCCACCAACACCGTCGTCGCGACCGTGCCGGTGGGCGCCGAGCCGCACGGGGTCGCCGTCGCCCCCGACGGCGCGCACGTCTACGTCGCCGCGTCCGGCGCCCAGCAGGTCGACGTCATCGACACCGCCACCCGCACGGTGAGCGCCACCGTCCCCGTCGGCCACGGCGTCTTCGGCCTGGCGCTCGCCCCGGACGGATCCAGGCTCTGGACGGCGAACGGTGGAGACTCCACCGTCAGCGTGCTGTCCACCGCCACCAACACCGTCACCGCCACCGTGCAGGTCGGGGCCAACCCGTACGCCGTGACCGTCGCCCCCGACGGCCGGTACGTGTACGCCTCCAACTACGCCGACTCCACGCTCAGCGTGCTGGACGCCGCGAGCGGCGCCGTGACCGCCACCGTCCCGGTCGGGGCGAACCCCTTCACCCTGGCGCTCGCCCCCGACGGCCGGCGCGGCTACCTCGCCGACTTCGGCGGCGACACGGTGACCGTCCTCGGCTTCCCGCTGCCGGTTCCGGTGGTGGCCGGGATCAGCCCGGCGAGCGGTCCGCAGGCCGGTGGCACGGTCGTCACCGTCACCGGCACCGACCTGTCGGGCGCCACCGCGGTCAGCTTCGGCGCCGCCGGGAACGCGGCCTCCTTCTCCTGCACCGACACCGCGTGCACGGCCACCGCGCCCGCCTCGGCCGCCGCCGGGACGGTGGACGTCCGGGTGACCACGCCGGGCGGCACCAGTGCGGTCGTGACGGCCGACCGGTTCGAGTACCAGGCGCCCGCCGCCGACCTCGGCGTCGCGCTCGCCGCCACCCCGGTGCCCGGGCTGTTCGGCGGCCGGGTGGACTACACCCTGACCCTCACCAACAACGGTCCCGGCCAGGTCACCGCCGCCACCGTGACCTCGTCGCTGCCCGCCGGTTTCGGCTCGTACAGCGGCGACTGCGCCATCGTGGCCTCCAAGCTCACCTGCGCCCTCACCCAGCCGCTGGCCGTCGGCGCCTCCGTCACGCGCCACTTCACCGTCCAGGTCGGCCTGCTCAACCTCGGCCGGACGTTCACCGTCACCACCACCCGCACGGCCGGCGCCCCGGTCGACACCGCGCCCGCCAACGACGCGGCCGCCCGCACCTGCCGGGCCACCCTCGGCCTGCTGATCAGCTGCGACTGACCGCCTCTCCGCGACGGGCCCGCCCCCGACCGGGGGCGGGCCCGTCGTCGCGCAGGCCCCGCGCCACTGCTGGACGAAACGTCCAGTCTGGACGTACAGTCCGAACATGACCCCAGAGAACCCCGACCGGCGCGCCCGCACCTGGGAGCCCGTCTGCCGGGCGGTGGCCCTGCTGCTCGGGCCCTACGCCGAGGTGGTGCTGCACGACGCCGTCCGGGACGAGGTGCTCGCCGTCTGGAACCCGATGGGCGGCCGCGCCCCCGGTGACCCGTCCCTGCTCGGCGAACTCGACTCCCTGGACCAGTCCGCCCCGGACGTCTACGGCCCCTACCCGAAACTGCTGCCCGACGGCCGCCGGCTCTCCTCGGTCAGCGCGGTGCTCCGCGACGACGACGGACGCCCCGCCGCCGTCCTCTGCGTCAACCTCGACCGCGGACCGCTCGAACACGCCGCCGCCCTCCTGGCCGGCTTCGCCGCCCCCACGGCCCCACGCCCGGAACCGCTCTTCGAGCACGACTGGACCGAGCGGATGAACGACGTCATCGGCGGCTACGTCCGGGCCCACGGCCGGCCTCCGGAGCGGCTCGGCCGCGAGGACCGGCTCGCCGTGCTCCGCGAACTCGACCAGGCCGGGGTGCTCGCCGTCCGCCGGGCCGTGCCGGCCGTCGCCACCGCGCTCAAGGTGTCGCGGTCCACCGTCTACACCCTGCTCGCCGAACTCCGCGACGGGTCCGCCCCCGTCCCCGTCCCCGTCCCCGCCCCCGAGCCCGTCCCCGAACCGGCGCCGGATCCCCGACCGGCGGACCGCGCACCGGGCAACCGCACACCGAAGAACCGAGCACCGAGGACCGAGAGATGACCGAGCTGCCCGACTTCCGGCTGGAAACCTACTTCTCCCGCTGGGAGTTCACCGCCCGCCACCACCTCACCGCCTCCGACGCGCAGACCATGGCGATGTCCGAACTCCTCGCCCTGGCCGGCCCCGAGGACCGCCACGCCTGGGAGTCCCTCACCCTCGGCTACACCGAGACCTTCGGCGACCCGGCGCTCCGGCACGTGATCGCCGGCATGTACGACCGGGTGGACGCCGACGACGTCATCTGCTTCGGCGGCGCCCAGGAGGCCCTCAACCTCGCCATGCAGGTGCTGCTCGGCCCCGGCGACCACGCCGTCGTCCTCACCCCCAACTACCAGTCCGCCGAGACCGTGCCGCTCTCCCTCTGCGAGGTCACCGGCGTCGCCCTCGACCCCGACCGGGACTGGGCGCTCGACCTCGACGAGCTCACCGCCGCGCTGCGCCCCAACACCCGTGTGGTCTCGGTGAACTTCCCGAACAACCCCACCGGGAAGGTCATCGGCGCCGCCGACTTCGCCCGGCTGTCCGAACTCTGCGACGAGCGCGGAATCCACCTCTTCAGCGACGAGGTCTACCGGGGCCTGGAGCGTGACCGGGCCCGCACACTGCCGCAGGCCGCGGACCTCTCCGAGCGGGCCCTCTCGCTCAACGTCACCTCCAAGTCGCTCGGCCTGCCCGGCCTGCGGATCGGCTGGATCGCCTGCCGCGACCGCGACTTGCGCTCCCGGCTGGAGCGCGCCAAGCACTACACCACGATCTGCAACTCCGCCCCCAGCGAGATCCTGGCCCGGATCGCGATCAACGCCCGCGAGGGGATCCTGAGCCGCAACCGGGCCGTCATCGACGCCAACCTCCCGCTCTTCGACGCGTTCTTCGCGCGCTTCGCTGACCTCTTCGAGTGGCGCACCCCGGACGGCGGCTGCGTCGCCTATCCGCGCTACCTCGGCCGGGACGGCGTCGAGGCGTTCTGCACCGGGCTGGTCGAGGAAGCGGGCGTCCTGCTGCTGCCCGCCTCCATCTACCGCTCCGACCTGACCCCGACGCCCACCGACCGGTTCCGGATCGGCCTCGGCCGGCGCGACCCGGGCCCCGCCCTGGACGCGTTCGCCGGCTGGCTGGAGGGCCGGCGGTAGTCCGACCCCGCTGCACAGAGCTGGGGCCGCATCAGGTCGAACGGGCGACCTTCGCCCGGTACTTGAGTCCGAGCAGCGCGCCCGAGGCGCCGTGCGGCACCAGCCAGGAGACGTCCTCCCGGTCGACCGCGTCGAAGCGGTACTTGTAGGGCTCGGTGCCCCGCAGGAAGTCGAAGGTGGACAGCCGCTGTCCGGCGGCGGCCCGGATCGCCTCGGCGATCACCGCGGTGCCGAGCCGCTGCGGCGCCCAGGTCTGGTCCCAGCCGATCTGGTAGTAGGAGAAGGTGCGCTTCCACTGGAAGCCGTAGAGCGCGCCCACCACCTCGCCCTCCCGTTCGGCGACCAGGAAGGCGGGGCCCTCGCCGCGGCCGGTCGCGGCGGCCCGCTCGATCACCCGGACGTGCAGCGGCGCCCGGGCGGCGTCGAAGGTGGTCGGCCTGCCGAGCGCGGCCCGGCGCAGCCGGTGCAGCCGCACCGCCGCCTTCAACAGGTCGAACCGTTCGGCGAGTTCGGCGTCCGCGATGGCCGGCGGCACCCACCGGAAGGTGATCCCCTCGGCGGCCAGCTTCCGGCCGTAGCGGCGCAGGTCGGCCCGGAACTGGCGTGAGCCCAGCGCGTCCGGCCCCGCCGTCAGATCGGCGCGCGGGCAGGGGGTGCGGCCGATCTCCACCGCGCCCGGCGGCAGCAGGTCCGCCTGGTCCGGGTCGAGGTCGGTGAGCAGCAGGCTGCGGCGCCGGCCTCGCCGGGCCAGCCAGTCGGCCACGTCGGCCCGGCGCTCCGGTGCGACCGCGAACCCGCAGTGGTCCGCGGCGCCCGGGCCGGAACCGAGGACCGTCAGGCACGGGACGGCGACCGGTGCCCGCGGGTGGAGCCGCCGGGTGGTCCGCAGCAGCGGGACGACCGCCGACACCCGGCCGTCCGGCTCCTGCCAGACCACGATCTCGCCCGCCTCCGACCCCGCGCCCTCGCGCGCGCCGACCGTCTCCCACCAGGCGAGTGCCCATTCCGGTGTGGTGAACCAGGATCCGCCGGGCTCACCGGCCGCCAACTCCCGCCATCCGTCGACGACCTCCGGCGGAAGGGCGGCCGTCCGGTACCGGACCGGCCTCGCTCCGGCCGACTGCGCCCCGGCCGGCACCGCCCCGGCCTGTTCCGGAACGGCCGGCAACGAACCCGCCGCATCGGTGTGCCTCGTCCCCACGTCTCCAGCCCCCCACGCCTCTCCCGCCCCCGGTGCACCGCCGATCGGCGGCCGGTCGCGGGCCGGTCCGCATTCTCCCGGAATCCGGTCGCCCGGTGGCGGCGTTCGGCGCAGGCCGTCCGGGTCCACCACCACCGGTGAGGTCCGGGCCCCGCTCAGGCACCGCCGCGGAGGTGGTGGACGGTGGGGTGGAGGCCGGAGAGGATGGTGTCGAAGCGGTCCCGGCCGGTGGTGGAGTTGACCCGCAGACGGCTGATGCGCAGCGGGTTCGGCGGGAGCAGCCGGTCCTGCCGGTGGTCGAAGAGGAAGCCGACGTGGTAGCCGAGGCGCCGGAGTTCCGCGTCGGCCCGCGGGTCGACGTTGCCGTTGGGGTAGGCGAAGGCGGTCGGCGGCTCGCCGTCCAGCCAGCCGGTGAGCGTGTCGTGGGCGCGGGCGATCTCGTCGCGGACGGTGTCGTCGTCGCACCGGTCCAGACACGCGTGGCCCGCGCTGTGGTTGCCGATCTCCACGCCGTGCCGGCGCAGCGTCCGGAGGTCCTCGCGGGTGAGCTGTTCCTGGCGGGGTGCGGGCTCGGTGGCGGTCTCGCGGAGTTCGGCGAGGGCGGCGCGACGGTCGTGGTCGGCGAGGGTCTTCATCCGGCGGACCACCGCGCCCGGCGGGCAGTCGGCCAGCCGGTGGGCGGTGCCGCCGTGCGCGGCGAGGAACGCGGCCTCGGTCCACCAGAACGGCCGGTCGCCGTCGACGAGATCGGTCACCACGAACGCCGCCGCGGGGATGCCCAGGCGGGTCAGGACGGGCAGCCCCTCGGAGAGCACGGTGCGGTCGCCGTCGTCGAAGGTGACCAGTACGCTGCGGGCCGGCAGCCGCCGACCGGTCCGGACGGCCTGCACGACGGCGGGCAGCGAGACGGGACGGGCGATCCGGACCAGACGCTCCATCTGGAGCGTGAAGACCTGCGGGTCGTCCACGCCGTGGTAGGCGAGCACCGCGAGCCGGCGGGTGGCCGCGAGCCGGAACAGCGGCTGGAGCGGCGAGTTGCGCAGGACGGCGTCGACGGTGGCGCGGCGGCCTGCCAGTCGCCCGCGCGGCGGTGCGAGGCCGGGGCCGGTGCCGCCCCCGGCCGGAGTGTCGCCGCGCGGCGCGGTCGTGGTGGTGAGGTGGCCATCGGCGGCCCCGGTCGATCGGGCGCTTCCGTCGGGCATGGACGCGCTCCCCCTTCCTCCCCGTCGGTGCTTCGGCGGCGGGGCGGAACACGGTGCAGCGGCCGGCGCGGCCACTCGGGCGCACACCTGTCGGGTGGGCGGCCCGCCCCGCTCCACGCAATACCAAGGTAGTGCAAAATCCCATGCTCCGAGGAGGGTTGTGCGCGGCGGGCGGCTTTCGGAGCGAGGATGGCGCATTGTCGGCAGGCTCGTGACCCGGGTGGCGCGCGGGACGGGCCGGCCGCCGGTTGCGGGACCGGCGGCCGGCCCTGGGCAGGGGCGCGGGGCCCCGGCTCATGAACCCTTCTGGCGCGGACGGGGCGTCAGAACGGGCCGGTACAGGTGGTCACCCACTGCGCCGCGTCCAGCGCGGGGCCGCCGGTGGCGCAGACGAGCTTGAGGTCGTCGGTGACCACGCGGGGCGTCACGGCCCTGGCGAACCCGTGGGTGACGTTGGCCGCGGACGCGACCGTCACCCACGGGCTGCCCCAGGCGTGCTGGGTGCGGACCTCGACCCGGACGAACGTCAGCTGCGCCGGGTCGGCCACCACCTGGGCCACCCCGACGACTCCTCCGCCGTCCTTCTCCTGCCATGCGCACGGGTGGTTGACGAGGGTCGTGCAGGCCGCTCCCGCGGCGTCGCCGGTCGTTGCCGCAGCCGAGGCCGGGAGGATCGTCGCCACAGTGATCCCTGCCGCCGCCACTATCAGAGCTGCGATACGAGCGCGCATGATATGAACCTCCTTGGAATGAAAGGGAATCTCACTCTGTGGGACGAGTCTTGCACAGATCGTGGACATGTGCCGTGTGTGCTGCATCACACCCAAGGTGACCGTTCAACTACATTCAGCAATCACGCCGGTGACGTCGCGACTACCCTCAGGTGGTCGGCGGCAGCACCATCCGGCGTCCGGCCGACGCCCCGCCGTCCACCAGGACCGAGGTGCCCGTCTGGTAGGAGAAGTCGTCCGAGGCGAGCGCCAGGACGGCCCGGGCGATCTCCTCCGGTTCGGCCATCCGCTCCAGCCCCTCCACGTTCAGCGGCCCGAAAGCCCGCTTGAACCGGGCCCAGTCCGCGTCCGGCACGCCCGGCGGTCGCACGAACGCGGTGTCCGTGGTGCCCGGGAGGATCGCGTTGATCCGGATGCCCTGCGCGCCGTACGCGAGCGCGGCGGACATCACGATGCCCTGGACCGCCCGCTTGCTCGCCGAGTAGGCCGCGCCGTTCGGCCGGGCCCGTTCGGCGGAGGCGGAGGAGGTGCAGACGATCACCCCGTGTCCGGCCCGCAGCATGTACGGGACCTGGTACTTGACCGCGAGGAAGACGCCCCGGGCGTTGGTGTCCTGCACGTCGTCCCACTCGGCGACGGTGAGCTCGTGGAGCTGCTTGCTGCTGCCGATACCGGCGTTGTTGACCGCGATGTCCGGCCCGCCGTACCGCGCGGCCACCTGGTCGGTGAACCGCTCGACCTGGGCCGGATCGCGTACGTCGGCCGGGAAGTAGGTGGCCTCGCCCCCGGCGTGGCGGATCTCCTGCTCGACGCGGCGGCCCGCCTCGACGCGCCGGCCGCAGAAGCCGACCCGGGCGCCCTCCGCCGCGAACGCGAGGGCGGCGGCCCGGCCGATGCCCGAGGTGGCGCCGGTGATCAGCACCGACCGGTCCTCGAACCGGCGCGGCCTGCGCCGCTCGGCGGGTGCGGCCTGGGCCTGCCCGGCGGCCCCGAGGCCGGCGGCGGCTGCCACCAGCCCGGCCGCCGACGCGCCGAGCAGGGTCCGGCGGCCCGGGTCGGACGGCGAACCCGGCGGGAGGGAGGGGGAGTTGTTGGTGTCCATGGCGAAACCCTGACAGTCCGCGGTCGGCGTGTCCCTCGGCCGACCGGCCCGATCGGCGGGCCGATCGGCCTGGTCTCCCGGCCGGTCGGCCCCGGTCCGCCGGCCGATCGGAGGAGGACCCTCCTCCCTCCTGCGGAGGAGGCGCACACCCCTGGCTCGCACCACCCAACTGGCGCCCTCCGACACGGCGTTCACTCGTACGGGTGGCGGACCGGCGCGGGGCCGTTCGGACGGCTACGATCGAGCCGACCCACGGAGGTGACCTGCATGGACACGGTCATCGTGCAACTTCCCGACCCCCGCCCGCCGGTACCGCCCGACCGCCGATTCGCCCGGCTGACCCGGCCACCGCGCACCGCCCCGCCCCGGCGCCCCGCGCTGCTGCACCTCGGCCCCGGCGAAGCCGTCGAGTTCGGGCGCGGCGAGCCCGGACGCCCGATCGGCGTGCCGATCGCCGATCAGGGCGTCTCGCGCCGCGCCGGCGAGATCACCGCGGCCGAGGACTACTGGCGGCTCTCCAACTTCAGCGCCACCGCGACCTATGTCGTCGAGAACCTCGAAGGGGCCGGCGAGCACGTCAAGGTCGCTCCCGGACGGCTCGGCGCACCGGTTCCGTTCGAGTTCTCCCGGATCCTCCTGCCGGCTCTCGGCGAACCGGTCGCCTTCAAGGTCTTCGCCCCCCAGCACGCCTACCTGGACGGCGTGCCGGGCTCGCCGGCGGGCGCGGGCGGCGAGCGGACGGTCAGCCCGTTCGCCCTCGACCCGACCTCGAAGTACTTCCTCGTCCTGCTCGCCCTCTGCGAACCGCGGCTGCGCTCGCCGTCCGCCGCCGCCGTCCCCGGCGCGACCGAGGTGGTGGCCCGGCTGCGTGCCCTGCCGGCCTGTGCGGGGCTCACCCGCTCGGCCGTCAACTACCACATCGACTACCTGGTGGCGAGCAAGCTCCGGCTCCGCGAAGCGCCGGAGGACGGTCCGGGCGAGGGCGGCGCCGGTGGCAAGCGGGAGGAACTGGTGGCACTGGCCCTCAAGTTCGACCTCGTACGGGAGGAGCACCTGACGCTGCTCCCGCCGCGGCGCACCGGCTGACCCGCCGTGGAACCGCTCGACCGGGCCCGCGCGGCCGAGCCGGTCCCGGGCGATCCGGCCGGGGCGGCACCGGCCGGTGCCGCAGCTGCGGTCGGACGGGCGGCGGTCGGACGGGCGGCGGTCGAGGTGGCCACGGACGGAACGGACGAACAGGCGCTCGGCGAGCCGGTGTTCGAGGTGCCGCCGGGCTACCCCGTCGCCGGGTACCTGGTCGGCGAGCCGATCGGGGCCGGCGCGTGGGGCAGCGTCTACGCGGCCCGCAAGGACGGGACCGCCCCCGGGTCGGCTCCCGGGTCGGCCGAACCTCCGGACGCCGCCGTCAAGTTCCTCCGTCCCGCGCTGCTCAGCCCCGGCCAGCGCCGCACCATGGAGCAGGTCGCCCGCAGCGAGATGCGGTTCAGCCGCCTCGCCGACCACCCCCACCTGATCCGCACCCTCGCCGTCGTCACCGTCCGGGACCGGGCCCACCCCGGCCTGGACGGAGCGGTGGCCCTGGTGATGGAACGCGCGGACCGCAGCCTCCAGGACGTCCTCGCCTCGGCGGGCCCGCCCGGGGCCGTCCCCGGCGCCGAACGGATCCTCGCCGAGGTCGGGGCCGGCCTCACCCACATGCACGCCGTCGGCTGGGTCCACGGAGACCTCAAGCCGGGCAACGTCCTGCTGATGCCCGACGGCACCGCCAAGCTCGCGGACTTCGGCCTCACCGCCGAACTGGAGGGCACCCACGCCTACGCCCCGCCGCTCGGCTCGCCCGACCACGTCCCGCCGGAGTGGTGGTCGCAGCGGACCGGAGCCCGCGGGGTCGCACTCCGGCCGAGTGCCGACCTCTGGGCGTTCGGCGTCCTCGCCCACCAGGTGCTCACCGGTCTGCACCCCTTCCTCGGCGCGACCGCGCGGGCCCGTTCGCTGGCCGCCCTCGCCTACGCGCGCGGCGCCGCCCCGCTCCGCCTCGACGGGGCGCTCCCCGCGCCGTGGCGGCCCCTGGTCACCGCCTGCCTGGCGGCCGACCGGGCCCGGCGCTCGGAGGTCGACCTCGCGGCCCTCCTCGCCACGGCCCTCCGGGAGGCCGCCCCGCAGGGAGCCGCCGGACCACCGGCCTCTCCGGCCCCCGGCTCTCCGGACCCCGCCCCGCCGGGGACGGCCGCCAACGGGCGTCGGCGCCGCCGCGCGGCGGTGGCCCCGCTGCTCGCGGCGGCCGGTGCCCTGCTCGCCCTCTCCGGAGCCCCGGAGCCGGCCGCCCCCCGGCCGGGGTCCGCGGCAGGGCCGGCGGTCACGGCCCCGCTGCCCGGCGCGATCCCGCCCGGTGCCGACGTGCCCGCCGCACTGCGCGGCCCGATCGACGACGCCGCCCGCCGCTGTCCCGAACCCGAGATCACCCCGGTCCTGCTGGCCGCGATGCTCAAGGCGGAATCCGGCTTCGACCCGGCCGCCGCCCGCCCCGCGACGGGGGAGTACGGCGTCGCCATGTGGACGCCGGCCGTCTTCAACGCCTGGGCGCAGGACGGCGACCACGACGGCGTGAAGAACCACCTCGATCCGGCCGACGCGATCGCCTCGATGGGCAACTACGTCTGCTGGCTCGACCAGCGGTTCAAACAGCGCGGCTTCACCACCGGTCTGCCCGCCCTGGTGGCGGCCGGCTACCGGACGAGCGACAAGACGGTCGCCGACGCCGGGGGCGTCCCCGAGCGGGTGAAGCCGCATGTCGCCAAGGTCCTCGGCTACCTCGCCGAGTACGCTGACCAGGGCGGTTCCGGTACATGAGGTGGGCCACATCCTCGCCCTCCCCGGCGGTGTCACCCGGCCGCGAGCACTCCGGGATGCGATGCTCGGCCGCATGTTCACCAAGCTCCGATCGGCCGCCACCCAGTGGACCACCGCCGTCCCAGCGGCGGCTTTCCTCGTTCTCGTCCTGACCTGGCACCGCGATCTGCCCGGCTGGGTGGTGGCCCTGGTGTCCTGCTTCCTGGCGGGCGCCGTGCTCGCCGCCGTGCACCACGCCGAGGTGGTCGCCCACCGCGTGGGGGAGCCGTACGGCTCACTGGTGCTGGCGGTGGCGGTCACGGTCATCGAGGTGGCGCTGATCGTGACGCTGATGGCGGACGGCGGTGACAAGGCCGCGACGCTGGCCCGCGACACCGTGTTCGCCGCGGTGATGATCACCTGCAACGGCATCTTCGGTCTGTCACTCCTGGTGGCGGCCCTCAAGTACCGGGTGGCGGTGTTCAACGCCGAGGGGACGGGCGCGGCGCTCGCCACCATCGGCACCCTGGCCGCGCTGAGCCTCGTCCTGCCGACCTTCACCACCAGCTCGCCGGGCCCGCAGTTCGCGCCCGCCCAGCTGGCCTTCGCCGCGGCGGCGTCGTTCCTGCTGTACGGGCTGTTCGTGGCCACCCTGACGGTCCGGCACCGGGACTACTTCCTGCCGGTCACGCCGGAGGGCAAGGTGCTGGACGAGGAGGACCACGCCGCGCCGCCGACCGTCCGTGCGACCGTGACCAGCCTGATGCTGCTGGGGGTGGCGCTGATCGCGGTGGTCGGCCTGGCGAAGGGCGTCTCGCCGACCATCGAGTCGGCCGTGGACTCCGCGGGGCTGCCCGCCTCGGTGGTCGGCGTCGTGATCGCCCTGCTCGTGCTGCTGCCGGAGACCATCGCGGCGATCCGGTCGGCGGTCCGCAACCGGGTGCAGACCAGTCTCAACCTGGCGCTCGGCTCGGCGCTCGCCAGCATCGGCCTGACCATCCCGGCGGTGGCGATCGCCTCGATCTGGCTCACCGGCCCGCTGGTGCTCGGCCTCGACTCCTCGCACCTGGTGCTGCTCGTGCTGACCCTGATCGTCGGCACCCTGACGGTCATGCCGCGCCGGGCGACACCGCTCCAGGGCGGGGTGCACCTGGCGATCCTGGCGGCCTACGTGGTGCTGGCGATCAATCCCTGACACGGCCCCGCGGCCGCGGGGGAGCAGGACGGACCGGGCGGGCCGGTGACCGGGAGCGGTCGCCGGCCCGCCCGCGTCGTGTGCCCCGGCGACGACCTCAAGGGCCCGCCCGGCGACCCCGCCGGGCTCGATCCGGAGCTCGCCCGGGCGATCGGGCGCCACCTCGGCCTGCGGGTCGCGTTCACCGACCTGCCCTTCGACCGGCTGATTCCGGCCGTCCAGTCAGGGCACCCGGACCTGGCGATGTCCGCCGGCCGCCGACACCCGGCAGCGCCGGCTCGGGGCCGCCGAGGACGGCCGCCGGGCCGACGCGGGCGTCGACTTCGTCGACCACTTCGTCGACCACTTCGTCCACCACTTCGCGCCCGGCACCTCGATGGTGGTCGAGGCGGGCAACCCGCTGGACCTCTGCGCCCCGGAGAGCTCTGCGGCCGCACGGTGGCCGTCCGGCACGGCACCGGCCAGGACGAACCACCTTGCGGGACGTCCGGGCGAAGACGGTGGGCCGGCTGATCCGGAACGGCGGGTACGACCGGATCCTGACCGAGTGGAACATCCGGAAGGGGGCGTTCTCCGGCGCCGTCGTCGAAGGCGGCTTCCGACGGCACAACCCGGCAGCGGAGTCCGGTAGCGGGACCCGGCGGCGGGCGCGGTGGCGTTCCGGGCCCGCCCCCGGGGGCCTCCCGACGGCCGGTCCCCACCGGTCGTCGGAACGGGTCCGCGTGTCGGGGCGCGGCGCGGCGGACAGTGTCCATATCGTCTGAGACCGCCGAGGTCCGCCGAGTCCGCCGCCGAACCGACCGACCGACACCCGTGGGAGCGCCGAATGCCCGGCCCAGCAGAGCAGTCGTCCACCGACCCCGCCCGCCCGGGCACCGGCCACCCGGGCACCGCCCCGGCGACGGCCGGTCCCGACGCGGCCGGTCCCGACCGGGACCGGGGCACAGCGGAGGGTGCCGGCCCCGACGGTCCGGACGTCGACAGCGCCGACGTGATCGTCGTCGGCGCGGGTCCGGCCGGTTCCACCGCCGCCTACCACCTGGCCCGCACCGGGCTGGACGTGCTGCTGCTGGAGAAGTCGTCGTTCCCCCGCGAGAAGGTCTGCGGCGACGGCCTGACCCCGCGTGCGGTACGGCAGTTGGTCGATCTGGGCATCGACGTCTCCGAGTCGGCCGGCTGGTTGCACAACCGCGGCCTGCGGCTGGTCGCCGGCGGGCGCCGGCTGGAACTGGACTGGCCCGAGCTGTCCGCCTTCCCCGGCTTCGGGCTGGTCCGGCGCCGCGCGGACTTCGACGAGCTGCTCGCCCGCCGCGCGTCCTCGGCCGGTGCCCGGCTGGTCGAACGCGCCAACGTGTCGGGCCCGATGATCGACGAGCGGTCCGGCCGGATCACCGGTGTCACCGCCCGGCTGGGCGAGGAACGCCGCCCGGTCGTCTACCGCGCGCCGCTGGTGGTCGCGGCCGACGGCAACTCCACCCGGCTCTCGCTCGCGATGAAGCGCTACCGCCGGACCGACCGTGCGATGGGCGTCGCGTACCGGACCTACTTCACCACCCCGCGCCACGAGGACCGCTACCTGGAGGCCTGGCTCGACCTGCGCGACCCCGGCGACCCGGCACGGCGCCTGCTGCCCGGCTACGGCTGGGTGTTCGGGATGGGCGACGGGACCGCCAACGTCGGCCTGGGGGTGCTCGACACCGGCGCCGTGGCCGGTGAGGTGGACTGGCGCGAGCTGCTCCGCCGCTGGTGCGCCGACCTGCCGCCCGAGTACGGCTACACCCCCGAGGGGGTCACCGAGCCCGTCCGCGGTTCCGCCCTCCCGATGGGGCTCAACCGCCAGCCCCACTACGCCGACGGACTCCTGCTGGTCGGCGACGCGGGCGGAACGGTGAGCCCGGCCACCGGCGAGGGGATCGCCTACGCGATGGAGTCCGGCCGCTTCGCCGCCGAGACGGTCGTCCAGGCGCTGGCGCGGCGCACCGACCGGGGGCGCGAACTCGCCCTGCGCGCCTACCCGCAGGCGCTGCGCGCCGCCTATGACGGCTACTTCGCGCTCGGCAGGCTCGTCGCCGAGGCCCTGGGCCGCCCCCGGCTGCTCGGCGCGGCCGGGGCCGCCGGACTCGGCAACCCGGCCGTGCTGAAGGTGGCGTTCCGTCTGATGGTCAACCTGACCGAGCCCAACTCCCGCGACGCGCTGGACCGGCTGCTCCATCTGCTGGGTCGGCTGGCGCCGAGCAGCCGGGGCTGACCGCCAGGTCCCGCGGCGAGGACTCGCGCCGCCGGTCCGCTCCGGCCGCCGCGCGGCGGAGACCGCGACGGGAGGGGGCGTGACCCTCCAGTCTGCGCGCCCCCGGTGGCCGGCGTGCGCAGGTTGGCCGAATCCGGGGGAATCGACGGCGCTGCGGGCCTGGCGTGTTGACGCGGGGTCAGATGATCCGCTTGCCTAGGTCGCGGCCCGGACACGGAGGGTGACTGATCGCCCGGTGTCCGGGAGGATCCGGCCGGCCGCGCCCTGCGGCCTGCCACCGTCCGTCACCGGCCGCCCCGGCCGGCGCCGAACGGCCGCCGGTTCCCGACCGGCCACCGGACCACCGACCCACCCGACCCACCCGACGACTTTCACGACGGAGACATCGTGCGCCTTCGCCTTCGCCTGTTCGCCGCACCGCTCGCCGCGGTCGTGGCCCTGCTAGTCCCGAGCATCCCGGCGGCCGCCGATTCGGCCCCCGACGTGCTCGCCGCCCGGGCGGCCGCGACGACTCCCTCGAACGAGTGCTCGGAGGCCGACCACCACGGGGACCCTCGGCTCGGTCCCGCCGACCTCCCGACCCGGGGCCCGGTAGGCCGAGAGCTGATCGGCTACAAGCGCACCGGAAACCTCACCGAGGAGCAGTTCCTCGCCACCTACTACAGCCCCACCGCCAACAACGGCGCCCCGGGCTGGATCTACCCGCCCGCCAACGGGTACGTCACCCTGCCCGACGGCACCCCCATCGAGTTCGAGATCACCCTCTACCCGAACCAGAACATCGACCGTTACGGCAGCGAGTACGGCTCCTTCCTCGCCCCCGAGGGCCTGCCCTACGCCAGCCGCTCCATCCCGCCGCAGAGCCTCGACAGCAACCCGGCCGCACCCTGCAACTACCACGACTACAAGGTCCTGAAGCCGTTCAAGGTGCACGCCGGCCCGATCGCGCCCTGGTTCGGCCAGCCCGGCTACGGCTTCCAGTACCAGCTCGACGCCGCGCTGGTGCCGAACGGCCCGTCCAGGCTGAACGTGCTCTGGCTCGTCGACAACGGGTACCTGGCCCGCATCTGACCCCTGCTCCGGCCCGGCCCGAGCCCGTCACCCCGGCTCCGGCCGGGCCGGGGCCGGGGGGTCCGCGGGCTCCCGTCCGACCCCGGCGGCCACCGGACGGGAGCCCGTCACCAGACGTCGCCGTCGCGCCAGTCGCAGGCCAACCGCCCGCCGAGGTCCAGCGGGGCCGCCCCCGGCAGCACGAACACCGCGCCCTCCTCCTCCGGGGTCGCTACCGGGCCCTGCGGAGCGAGCACGGCGAGCGGACCTCGCCACGGCAGCCACCCGCGCGCGGCGTAGAACCGCGCCGCATCGTCCGCCGCGCAGAGCGCCCCCAGCTCGTACCCGCCTCGGATCACCTCCTCCAACGCCGCCATCAGTGCCGCGCCGTGGCCGCGCCCGCGCCGGTCGGCCCGGACCACGACGTTCTCGACGTAGCCGGTGCGCAGCGCGCGCCCGCCGTGCAGCATCCGGCGCTGGACCACGGACGCGTGGCCGACCAGCAGGCCGTCCTCCCGGACGAGCGCGTGCAGGCCGCCGAGTCCGTGCTCCCAGTCCTCCTCGGCGAGGTCGTCGAACTCCTCGGACAGCAGGCCCCGGACCGCCTCCCGGGCCGCGCGGTCCAACCGGGCGGTGTGGACGGTGACGAGGTCGCGCATGCCCCGATCGTGGCACGCCCGTGCGCCGCGTCGCGCCGTCGGCCCCGGCCGACCCGGACCTCGCCCTCCGGCACCCGCTCCGCACCACCGACGCGCCGTCGGCCGGAGGAGCGGGGACGCCGCCGCCTTCGCCGCTGTCGACCGGGCCGGCGGGGGCTGCTCGGCAACACCGCCCGCGCCGCCTCGCCACCGACCCGCGCGCTCCGCCCGCCCGACCGTCGGACCGCCCGGCCGCTCGCCCGCCGGACCGCCCGTCCCGTGGCCGCGATCACTCCGGGTGAGCGGGCGGGCGCGCTGCGCGCCGCGGCGGAGGCCGGCCCCGTGCTCCCGTCCCGGTCCACCCGGCGGCGCCACCGCTCCGGTCCCGCCCCGAGCTGCGCGGACGCCGTCGCGCCGGGCGGAGGCAGGGGGTGCGGGCCTAGTCTGGAAGGGCGCGCCGGTACGCGGTGCGGAACGGGATCGGTGAGCCATGACGGTCATCTCGGCGGCACTCTTCGGGACCGACTGGCGCGGTGCGTCGCCCGGCTCCGCCGAACTGTTGCGCGAGTGCGCCGCGCGGGGCTGGACGGTGGTCCTCACCGCCCCCGGACCGGTCGGCGCACCGGTACTCACGGTGACCGCGCCGGGGTCCGATCCGCTCGGAGCCGGGCTCGGTCTGGTGGGCGGCACGCCGTCCCACGCGGTGTTCGTCGCCGGAAGCGTTCCCGAAGTGCGGTCGGCGCGCCGGGCCGGAGTGCCCTGTGTCGCCGTACGGGGCGGCGGCGCGACCGCCCCGGAGCTGCGGGCGGCGGGCGCGGCCGAGGTGCACCGCGACGCCGTCGCCCTGTTGCGCGTGCTGGACGACAGCCTGCTCGCCCGGCCCCGGGCGTTCGGCGCCGGCCGTCTCCCGGCCGCCGTCGCGCCCGGGGGCCGGAGCGGTTAGCACATACCGGACCGGGCATTCGCCCGGAGGAGTGGACACCGTCACCGGAAGCCCGGAGGTGACCGAGATGGACGGACCCGCGTTGAGCGGACGGGAGCGACGTCTCCTTGAGGAGATCGAGGACGACCTGCGCCAGGACAGCCGCCTCGACCGGCGGCTGAGCACGATGGGCGCCAAACGTCCGAGCCGCGGCCGGCGTGCGGTACGCGGCCTCGCCCGCCGGGTACCGACCGGGGTGGCGATGACGGGGCTGGTGATGTCCGCGGTGTGCCTCAGCATCGCGGTGCGGAAGCCCACGGCGGCCGTGCTGATCGGGGTGGCGGTGCTGTGGGCGGGCAGTGTCGCCCTCGCGGCCGGCATCGCGGCGCTGCTGCACCACCAGCACCGGCACCAGCAGGGCGGTGTGGACGACCTGGGCGACTCGGCCCGCCGGCCGGACCTGCGCGGTCCGGACCTGGGCGGACGGGATCCCGGTGGGCGGTATCCCGCCGGCGGCCCGGACTTCGCCAAGGGGGCCGGTGGACCCGACGACCGCGGCGGCTCCCGCCGCCGCCGAGAACGCCGCGACCGCCGTGACCGGCGCCCGCACGGTGACCGCCGCCAGGATCGCGAGCACCGGCAGCACCGCGAACGGCGGCCCTGGGACGACCCGGAGGCGTGATGACGACCGACCTGTGGGAGTACCGTCCGGGCTCCCACCACAGCACCGACCTGACGCTGGTCGGCTACGAGGTCGAGGCGACCGACGGTCCGCTCGGCCGGGTCGAGCAGGATGCCGGGGACCATCTGCTGGTGGACACCCGGCCGTGGGTGCCGGGCGCCCCCGTGCTGGTCCCGGTCGGGCTCGTCGCCCGGATCGACCACCTGGAGCTGGTGGTCCACCTCGACTGCCCGCGCGCCCGGATCCGCTCCGCCCCGCCGCCCGCCGCGGTCGACCACACCGGAGGCGGCCTGACCGCGCACGGCCGGGCGGCCCTGGACGACCACTACGTGCAGGACGAACACCGGACCGGCACTCCCGGTCCCTGACGGAAACGGCCCGTACGGGGCCGCCGGGACCCTTCCGGGACCGGAGCTGACGAGAGCGGGGTGGGACGGATGACCTTCGTCGTCCTCACCGGGCGGACGGTCGCGTTCCTGGTCGCGCCCGAGGGCGCCGAGCAGGTGGAACTGACCTCTCCCTGGCAGGCGGTCGCCGAGGCCGGCGGCACGCCCCGGCTGCTCTCCACCCGTCCCGGGCGCGTCCAGGCCTTCCGGGGGCTGGAGCGGGCGGACACCTTCCCCGTCGACGACGTGGTCGGCGAGGCGGACCCGGCGGACTACGACGCGCTGGTGCTGCCCGGCGGCGTCGCCGGCCCCGACCGGCTGCGGCTGGACCGGGACGCCGTCGGATTCGTCCGCGACCTGTGCGCCGCGGGTCGGCCGGTCGCGGTGATCTGCCACGGCGCGTGGACGCTGATCGAGGCGGACGCGGTGCGCGGACGCACGCTCACGTCCTGGCCCGGCATCCGCACCGACCTGGTCAACGCGGGTGCCCACTGGGTCGACGAACCGGTCCATGTCTGCCGCGACGGCCCCGGCGTGCTGGTCTCCGGCCGGAAGCCGGCAGACCTGCCGGCCTTCGAGGAGGTGCTGGTGACCGAGTTCGCGCACGCGCCCGCCGGCAAGGGCCCGCCCCCGCCGTGGCCCACCGCCCACACGCCCGAACCCTCGCGCCACACCGCCGCCGGTCACCCGGCCACGGGGGAACCGCCCGCCGCGGAACGCCCGGTCACGGAACGCTCGGTCACGGCGGGCCCGGTCACGGCGGGCCCGGTCACGGAACTGCCCGCCGCGGAACGCCCCGCCCCGCGCACGCCGGAGTAGTCACGGGCCGTTCGGCGGGCCCGGATCAGTCTCCGCGCAACCGCACGAAGGTCGCGGTCGCCGTCCGCCCGGTGACCGTCACCTCGGCCCGCAGCGGAGTGGCCAGCGGCCGGACGGCCCCGTACCGGGGATCGTGCACCGCGGGGCCCAGCCGGCCGGCCGCGGCCTCCGCCACCCGGCGCGACTGGAGCGGCGACAGCGGCGGGGACGACAACAGCACCCGTCCGTCGTCCAGCTCCAGGACCAGCGCGCGCGGCCGGGCCGGTGGTCCGGTCACGGCGCGCACCGTCGCGTCCAGGGTGTCGCCGCGCCGGTACTTGACCCAGACGTGGCCCGCGCCCCGCGCCCGGTAGCTCGAACCGGCCGCCTTGCAGACCAGCCCCTCCACCCCCGTGTCGGCCAGCCGTTCCATCCAGGCCAGCGCCTCCGCCCGGTCGGTGGTCGCCAGCACCGGCTGGACCGGCGGCGGCACGTCGGCCAGGGCGGCCAGCAGCAGCCGCCGCCGGTCGGTCAGCGGCAGCCGCCGGACGTCCCGGCCGGGCAGGGCCAGCAGGTCGAAGGCGATCAACCCGAGCGCCACGTCCTCCGAGGCCCGCGCCTGCCGGGTCCGCAGCAGTTCCTCGAAGGCGAACCGGCCGCCGCGCCAGGCGACCAGCTCCCCGTCCAGCACCAGTCCGGCGGGCAGCCGGGCGACGGCGGCGGCGATCGACGGGAAGTCGGCCGCGAGGTCCCGGCCCGAACGCGTCTGCAGGTACGGCACGCGCTCCCCGCGGGCGAACGCCACGCATCGGAAGCCGTCCAGCTTCAGTTCGTACAGCACGCCCGAACCGCCCAGCCCGTCCGCCGCCGGGACGGCCGGGACGGCGGCCGGGCGCATGACCTCCACCGGGGGTTCCAGGACGGCGCGGTCCGCCACGGCGGGCCGGCGCACCGTCCGGGCCGAAGCGGAAGCGGCGGGTGCGGTGGCGGAAGCGGTGGCGGAAGCGGGGCCGGTCGGTCCCGGGGCGGCGGTGGCGCGCGGCAGCGGGCGGGCCCGCTCCGGGTCGAGGAGCGGTGCATACAGGTCCCCGAGCCGGGCCAGCCGCTCCGGCACCTCGGCGATCGTGAACACCAGCGCCTCCGCCGACCGGGCCCGTCCCAGCTCCTCCCAGGTCAGCGGCGTCGACACCGTCGGCCGGTCCTGCGCCCGGACGGTGTACGGAGCGGCGGTGGTCTTCCGGGCGGCGTTCTGCGACCAGTCGACCAGCACCCGGTTGGTGCGCCGGGCCTTCGCCATGGTGTGCACGACCAGGTCCGGGTGGGCCGCCTCCAGCTCGGCCGCCAGCGCCTTGGCGTACCCGGAGACCTGCTGACTGGGCGTCGGCTCCAGCGGCACCAGCAGGTGCAGTCCCTTGCCGCCGGAGGTCTTCACCCACGCCTCCAGCCCGTCCTCCGCGAGGCGGTCGCGCAGCAGCCCGGCCACCGTCCGGCAGGTGAGGACGGTGGCTCCGGCGCCCGGGTCGAGGTCCAGCACCAACCGGTCGGCCGTCCCGGGCTCTGCCGCGTGCCACTGCGGGACGTGCAGTTCCAGGCAGCCCAGGTTCGCCGCCCAGAGCAGCGCGGCCCCGTCGTCCAGCACCACCTGACGGAGGTCCCCGCCGCTGCTCGGCACCTCGACGGTGCGCACCCAGCGGGGCGTCCCGGCGGGCGGGTTCTTGGCGATGAACACCTCGCCCGCCACGCCGTCCGGGCAGCGCAGGAACGACACCGGCCGGTCGCGCAGGTGCGGCAGCAGTGCGGTGTGGACGGCCGCGTAGTAGCGCAGCACCTCGCCCTTGAGGGTGCCGGTCCGCGGGAAGTAGACCTTGTCCAGGTGCGAGAGCGCGAGCGTGCGCCCGTCCACCAGCATCTGCGGCATCGCCGCCTCCGAGCCTGCACCGGTCGTCAGGCCCGGGCGGGCACGGCGTCCCGGCCGGGCCCCCTGCGGCCAGTCTGCCCGCACTCCCGACCCGGCGCGACCCTGTCCGGGGGAGCCGCCGACTCAGGGGCCGAGCAGCGCCAGCGCGGCCCGGAGCAGTTCCCCGTCGGAGGCGGGCTCCCGGTCGCCCGCCACCCCGGAGCGGAACAGGGCGGCTCCCTCCACCAGCATGACGAAGACCGCCGCGCGGGCCCGGCGCACCTGTTCCGGCAGCTCCGGCCGGGTCCGGGCCAGGAACGCCGCCACCTGCTCCCGGTACTCGTCGTAGAACCGCCGGACGGCGCCCGCCACCGCCGTGTCCCGCGCCGCGAGTGCCCACACCTCGGCGAACAGGCGCACCAGCCGGGCGTCCTCCTGCTCCGCCAGCAACGCCGTCACGAGTTCCCCGGCCCGGTCGTCCGTGCCCGGCGCCAGCAGCGGTGCCAGGCGCTCCGCCGAGCGGCCGAGCACCCGCTCCAGTACGGCTGCCACCAGGTCGGCGTGGGTGGGGAAGTAGTACTGCAGGTGCCCGAGCCGGACCCCCGCGGCCGTGGCCACGGCCCGCATCGAGAGTTCCGCCCCGCCCCCGGTGACCAGCACCTCCTCCGCCGCGTCGAGCAGTTCCGTCCGCCGCTGCGCCCCCTTCCGTCCCCGGCCGCCGGCCGCAGTTCCGGGAGGCGGGTCTGGGAGGGGGTCGGGAACGGGGGTGGCTTCGGCGTCGGGGCCGGGCCCGGGTGCGGAGGTCATGCGGCCGCCTTCGTGTCGTGGGCGGACCGGACCTCGACGGTGACGCCGAGGTCGGCCAGGTCGGGGAGGACCCGGGCGGGCCGGGGGGTCTGCTCGGGGAAGGCCGCACCGACGGGCGGCGCGGCGCCGTCGGTGCCGAGGACGCGGCGCAGGGCGAGCAGGGCGCCGACGGCGGTGAGGTGGGCCTGTCCGGCGCGGTCCTCGATCACGGCGCTGAGGGTCCGGCCGGCGTGGGAGACGTCGACGCGCACGAGGGCGGTGCCGCCCTCGCCGGGGGAGTGGAGGAGGGCCCGGCGGGCGGGCTCCCACCGGTCGCCCCGGCCCCAGCGGAAGAAGCCGCTGTGCTTGGCGGCCAGCAGGGCGCGGGTGCTGGTCAGGGAGCTGAATCCGATCCGGGTGACGGCGGTCGCGGTGCCCAGGACGAGTGGCAGGGTGAACTGCTCCGGCGTGTCGATGCAGGCCACCCGGGTGGGGTGGGCGCCGATCCGGACGGTCCGGGCGTCGCTGAGCGGGGTGACCGGGCGGCGGCGGCCGTCACGGATCACCTCGTAGTCCAGACCGAGGCGGTCCATGAACTCGACGGAGTCGGCGCCCGCGCGGTCGGCGAGGTCCCAGCGGACGGCGGTCTCGACGTGCTCCGCGCCGCCGAGCCGCTCGGCCAGGGCGGCGGTGACCAGGCTGGTGACCCCGCCCATCCAGGCGGAGGAGAGCAGGACCGGGGCGGCCGGGCGCAGCAGGGCGGCCACCGTGGCGGCCCGCTGGAGCCGGGCCGTCCAGCGGGTGACGTCCACGTACGGGACCGCGCCCCGGACGGCGGCCCGCAGGACCCGGTCGTCGGGGTCGTTGACGACGCCGACGACGGCGCGCACCGCAGCCGTGAACGGCGCGGGGTCGGCGAGGTCCCAGCGGCGGAAGGCCGCGTGCGGGGCGCCGCCGAGCTGCTGGACGAGGGCGGCGGCGCGCTGTTCCGTCCGGCCGGTGAGCAGGACGGGGTGGTCGGCGGCGACCAGGCGGGCCAGCTCCCCGCCGACCGTTCCGTAGCCGCCGACCAGCAGGACGGGGCCGTCGGGGTCGTGGGTGAGGGCGTCGTGGACGCCTGCGGGGCGGGTGCCGGCGTGGTCGGTGCTGCCGGTGGCCGCGGTGGCCGCGGTGGCTTCGGTGGTGTCGGAGGTGGTCATGAGAGAAAAATAGGTCACCCGACCTAAAAGAGGCGTTAGCTCGGCCGGCCGGCCCGGCCCGACACCAGTGCGTGGGCGTCCGCGACCAGGTCCTCGACCCGCTCCCAGTCGAGCGCCGGAAGATCGAGACGGACGCCGATCCAGCCCCGGTGGCCGACGTACGGGGGCCGGAAGAACAGGTCGGGGTCCTCGGCGGTCAGGAACTCCTGGGCACCGGCCGCCGCCGGGCACCAGAACGCGAGGCGGTCGTCGTGGTGGTGGTCGGCGAGCATCACGAACACCCGCGCCCGCCGGCCGGTGCCCGCGAACCAGGTCGGCTCGCCGTGGCTGACCCGCTCGTCGACCTCCGGCAGCGCCCGGCAGATCGCCCGCAGCCGTTCGACGGCGGCCGGGCCGCCGTCGAACGGTGCGTGGCCGGCCGGTGGGTGGTCGGCCACCGGGGTCACCCGGCCGACGGGCGGGGCGCGCCCGGGTAGTTTCCGAAGTGCCAGTGGTTGCCCTCCGGGTCGGCGGCGGCGAAGCCCCGCGACCCGTAGTCGGTGTCGGCGGGCGCCGCGGTGATCCGCGCCCCGGCGGCGACGGCCCGCGCGTGCACGGCGTCCGGGTCGGCCGTGACCACGTACGCGGTGAAGGACCCCGGACCGCCGGGCCAGGGGGCGGAGCCCTCG
This sequence comes from Kitasatospora sp. NPDC002965, assembly GCF_040611255.1. NCBI lineage: Bacteria > Bacillati > Actinomycetota > Actinomycetes > Kitasatosporales > Streptomycetaceae > Kitasatospora > Kitasatospora sp. NPDC002965. The sequence goes on from NZ_JBEXNT010000079.1 coordinate 34,810, forward strand.
GGCGTCGGCCGCTCGGAGCCCAGCATCACCCCGCCGCCCTCCGGCCAGGCCAGCTCGGCGTGCGTCACGAAGTCGCCCTCGCCGTAGGCGACGACCTCCTCGAATCCGAACGCCTCCACCAGGTGGCGGATCAGCGCCCGGGCGTCGGCGGCCCGCAGGCTCGGCCAGACCTGGGGGGCCGGTGCGGCCCCGCCGCTCGCGGCCGCGGTGCTCGTGGTCCCGGCGTTCGTGGTCCCGGTGCTCGTGGCCCCGGTGTCGGTGGTCTCGGTGTCCATGGCGGATGCCTCCTCGGGATAGCGGCGGCCGGGACGGGGCGGACGCCCGGCCGGTCGGCCGTCATGCGTCCCACTCTGGCGCCGCCACGACCGGCTCGCCTTGGACGTTTCGGAACTTCACCTCGTCCGAGCCCTCCTCGGCCAGCCAGACGCTCGGCGCGCACCCGGCCAGCGCACGGAACTCGCGGGCCAGATGCGCCTGGTCGAAGTAGCCGCACCGCACGGCCAGCTCCGCCAGCCGGGGCACCGGGCCGGTCGGGACCAGCAGCCGGCGGGCCCGGTCGAACCGGATCACCCGGGCCGCGGCCTTCGGGGTCAGCCCGGTCTCCCGGCGGAACCGGTCCTGGAGGTGCCGCCCGCTCCAGCCGGTCTCGCGGGCGAGGTCCGCGACCGGAAGCGCCCCGCCGCTGCGCCGCAGCACGTGCCAGGCCCGGACGACCTCCGGCGGCACCTGGCCGGACGGGCGCGCGAGCCGGAGCAGCGCGCCGTCCAGCGCCGCGAACCGCTCCGGCCACCCGGCCGCCGCCCGTACGGCGTCCTGGAGCCGTTCGACGGTCCGACCGAGCACGGCCTCGGCCGGCACGTCCAGCCCGGCGAGCTCCCCGGCGGGCAGACCGAACAGGGCGCGCGCCGCCAGCGGGTGCACCGAGAGCTGGATGCCGGACTGGCGGCCGTCGTGCGTGATCAGGGCCGGGGCGGTGTGCAGGCCGCCGACCAGGGTGGTGAAGCTCCCGGGGGGCTGCGCCGGGTCGGGGTGGCCCGCCATGGTGAGCGGCTCGTCCAGCGTGAGGATGAAGGTCAGGTACGGGGACGGCAGGCCCCGGTGCAGGGCGGGCGCCAGTCCGCGCTGGCGGTACCCCGAGTACCAGGCCACGTACGGGCGCAGGGCCGTCGCGGGCCGGGCCCGGACCGCCTCGTCCACCACGTCGCGGGTCGTCGTCGCTCCACCGGACGTACCGGCCGGCTGCTCCGTCACGCTTCCAGTATCGGCCCGTCCGGGCCCCGGCGGTGACCGGCCGGTCACCGGGCCCGCGGGCGGTGGGCTCGCGGGCCCGCGGCGTCGTGCCTATGGTGAACGCACCGGACTGCCCGGTGCTCGGGGGGAGATCCTGAGGAGGAGTCCCCGTGACGACTGCCCGAGACATCATGCACACCGGCGCCCAGTGCATCCGCGCCGACCAGACGCTCGCCGAGGCCGCCATGATGATGCGCGACATGAACGTCGGCGCCCTCCCGATCTGTGGTGACGACCAGAAGCTGAAGGGCATCATCACCGACCGCGACATCGTCCTCCGATGTATCGCCGAAGGGCGGGACCCGGCCGGGATGACGGCCATGGAACTCGCCGGGCACCTGCACTGCGTCAGGGCCGAGGACAGCATGGACGCGGTGCTGAGGAAGATGGAGCAGCACCAGATCCGCCGGATCCCGGTCATCGACGGCGAGCGGCTGGTCGGCATGATCAGCGAGGCCGACCTGGCGATGGGCCACCGCGACGGACAGCGCCTGACCGACCGGCAGATCATCGAGTTCATGGACAGCGTCTACATGAAGCGGTGACGCCGCGGTCCTGCCGCGCCCGGCCACTGGGGAGCCCCCGCGCCGTCCGGCGCGGGGGCTCCCGTCGTCGTGCCGGTGTCAGCAGGTGAGCACGGGGGCGGCCCAGTCGGCGTGGTCGCTGTTGGTGCCGTCACCGCCGTCGGTGACGACCAGTCGCAGCTCGTTCGCCCCGGCCAGGTCGGCCGTCAGCCGCTTCGCTGGGGTCGCCGAGGTGACCCGGCCGCTGTCGGCGACCTTGACGTCGTCCTTGTAGATCTCGAACGAGACGGTGCCCCGGCCCTCCGCCTCGGCGTCCACCCCGACCTCGGTGGTGACCGAGGAGCAGGCGCCGCCGAGGTAGTAGACGATCTCGCTGAACGCGTTGACGCCCAGGCCCTTGGCGTACGTCGTGCCGGCGATGGTGATGGTCCGGCCGTCCCGGGCCTGGTTGCCGCCGTTGCTCATGTCCTTCTCGACCGGGCCCCAGCTGTTGCCCGCGGAGGACCAGGCGAGGTCGGAGAGCTGGTGCGTGCCGGCCGCCGGGCCGTTGCCGCAGGCGATCCGCGCACCCGCCCAGTCGGCGTGGTCCCAGCTGGTGCCGTCACCGGCGTCGGTGACCACCAGGCGCAGCTCGTTCGCGCCGGTGAGGTCGGCGGTCAGCCGCTTGGCCCGGTCCTTGCCGGTGAGCGTGCCGCTGTCGGCGACCCTGGTGCCGTCCCGGTAGATCTGGAAGACGACCGAACCGTTGCCGTAGGCCTCGTCGTCGACCCCCACGTCGGTGACGAGGTTCTTGCAGGTGCCGCCCAGGTGGAAGGCGATGTCGCTGCCGGCGTGCACGCCCAGGCCCCTCGGGTAGGCGGTGTCGCGGATGCTGATGGTCTGTCCGTCGCCCCGCTCGTGCTGGCCGTTGCTGCGGTCGCGCTCGACCGGCCCCCACATGTTGGTCACGGAGCCGAACGGCAGGTCACTGAGCTGGGTCATCCCGTTCGGCGGCGAGACCGGCGACCGCGGGGTGACGCGGAACATCGCGGTGCCGTGTCCGGGCACGACGGCGCTGAGGGTGCCGTCGCCGGTGGTGGACTTCTTCGACCACAGGTCCTTGACGGTGTAGGAGGTCGCGCCGCCGATGCCGACGGCCTGCGCGGTGGTGGTGACGGTCGTGTCGTAGGAGCCCTCGTTGGTCAGCGTGACCGAGCGGCTGCCGTCCGCCAGGGGCTTGCTCATGACCACGAGCCCGCCCTCCCGGGAGACCACCGTGCCCTGCCGGCCGAGCGGGTCCTGGTCCACCGCGATCACGTCGGTGTTGGTGAGGATCTCGAAGGTCTCCGGCTCGGCGGTGCGCAGGTCGGTACCGATCATCAGCGGGGCGGCCATCTGGGCCCAGAGGCTGAAGTGGGTCCGGTACTCGGTGCCCGTCATGCCGCCGTTGCCGACCTCCAGCATGTCGGGGTCGTTGAACGCGCCGGGTTTGGCGTATCCGGCGAGGCCCTGGTTGGCCTGCGCGATGGAGATCATGCTCTGCCACGTGTCGCTGATGTCCCCGGTGGTGCGCCAGGAGTTGCCGACCGGCTGCGCCCAGTTCCACGGGCCGGTGCTTCCCCACTCGCAGATGCTGTAGAGGATCGGGCGGCCGGTCTTCTTCAGCGCCTCGCCCATCGCCTTGTAGCGGGTCTGCGCGTTGACGCCCTGGTTGTTGCAGTTGTCGTACTTGAGGTAGTCCACACCCCAGGAGGCCCACAGGTCGGCGTCCTGCTGCTCGTGGCCGAGGCCGCCGGGGAAGCCCTTGACGTCGCAGGTGTGGTCGCCGGCGCTGGAGTAGATGCCGAACTTCAGGCCCTTGGCGTGGACGTAGTCGGCGAGGGACTTGATGCCGTGGGGGAAGCGCACCGGGTCGGGGACGAGGTTGCCGGCGGCGTCGCGGTCGGGCAGTGCCCAGCAGTCGTCGAGGTTGACGTACTGGTACCCGGCCGCCTTGAGGCCCTTGCTGACGAAGATGTCGGCGATGCCCTTGATCATCGCCTCGTTGAACTGCGCGCCGCAGTAGGTGGAGTTCCAGTTGTTGAAGCCCATCTGGGGCGTCAGGTTGAGGCCGTTGTCGAGGGCTGCCGCCGGGGGCGCGGCGGCGAGTTGGAGCCCGGTGGTCAGGGCGGTGCCGCCGGCCAACAGGGCGAGGGCGGTCAGCGCCGTCGCTGCGCGGCGGGCCGGCCTGCGGTTGGGGGATCGCACGAGTCCTCCATGGGGTCGGAACCGAACTGGCTGGTGCACGGGGAAGTTGGTTCGGGGAGGGCGCCGGGCGGCCGGAGGGCCGGGCCCGGCGCCCCTGGTGCGGGGGAGCGGGAACCATGGCTGTGCGGCTGTGCGGCTGTGCGGGAACGCGGGAACGCGGCTGTGCGGGAGCGGTGGCTCAGGAGAGCAGCGTCCAGGACTGGCCTGCGGCGGCCGGGTCCGGCGGGCTGATGACGACCGTGGAGGTCGGGGCGGCCTGCGGGGCGTTCAGGGCCAGCCCGGTGGCGACGTTGGTGATGGTCAGCGCGCCCGTCGCGGTGTTCTGGACGACCCGCCACTTCTGGTGCGGGCTGGCGGGGTCGTACCGGTTGAGGACCCAGGCGGCCCAGCCGGGCCCGTTGCCTCCGGTCAGCGTGCCGTGCACCTGGGTGTCGGTGCGGCAGTTGTCGGTGATGTGCACGGTGCCGTCGGGGTTGGGGCTGAACATCCACTGCTCCGAGGTGTGCCAGCTCCACCAGGTGTTGACGCCGACGGTCGAGCCGTCGGGCGAGCTGCAGGTGCCGCGCACCTCCAGGGCCTGGCCGCCGGTGCCCCCCGCGCTGATGCCGTGGTACCGGCCGTCGCCGATGACGGCGGCCGGGACGGTGGTCGGCAGCGCCTTGAGGCGGTACATGGCGACGCCGTGCGGGGCGACCTGGGTGCCGAGCGCGCCGGTCACGGTGCCGGTGGCCCCGGTCCAGAGCTCCTTGGACGTGTAACCCGGGCCGGTCAGGCCGAGTTCGGCGAGGGTGGTGGAGATCGTGCGGGAGCCGGCCGGGTCCTGGTTGACGAGCAGGACGGCCGTGTCGCCGTCCGCGAGGGGGCGCTTGAGGACGAGCGGGGCGGTGCTGCTGGTCGGCGGGGCGCCGACCAGGGTGGCGGGCTTGCCGAGACGGTCCTGGTCGACCGCGATGACGTCGGCGTTCTTGTAGATCGCCAGGGCGGAGTCGGAGATGCCGGTGGACCAGGTGTACCCCTCGTCGGTCCGCACGGAGTCCGCCGCGGTGCGCAGATCGGTGCCGGAGATCAACGGGGAGGCCATCATGGCGAGGATCGCCATCTCGCTGCGCGACTCGGTGTCGGTCATCGGCTTGTGACAGGTGCAGTGGTCGGTGACCCCGTACAGGCCGTACGGGTCCTGCCAACCGGCGAACATCATGTCCATGTCGTTCCAGCTGCCCGGCCGGACGTTGCCGGGGTAGCCGAGCGAGGTCCGCAACTGTCCGTTGTACAGCACGCCTTCGAGGTCGGGGCCGCGGTCGCCGCCGATCCGGCAGAGGCTCGCGACCTGGCCGCACCAGACGCCGGTCGGCGCGTACCCGGGCGCCTCGCGGGCGGGGGTTCCGGCGGCGACCACCACCGGATCGGTACGGGCCGGGTCGTCGCCGGCCAGCAGGTGGGGCACGCCGGTGTGGACGGGCTGGGCGGAGACGCTGAGGGTCACCCGGGGGCTGTTCCGGGCGGCCGAGGCGGCGTCCAGGGCGCGGCGGAAGTCCTGGACCCGGGCGTAGATCGAGCGGGTGAGCTCCCTGCCCTGGCCCTGGGTGCCGTAGTTGTGGCCGTCGGGACCCAGGACGGGCGGCCCGTAGGGGCAGTCGTCGTACTTGACGAAGTCGACGCCCCAGGCGACGAAGTCGGCGGCGTCGACGCTCTCGTGCCCCAGGCTGCCGGGACGGCCCTGGCACGTGGTGTACGTGGTCGTGGCGTAGAGACCGAACTTCATGCCCTTGCGGTGGGCGTACCAGGACAGGTACTCGATGCCGTTGACGGTCCGGCCGTCGACGACGCGGGAGGGGAAGCGGTCCGGGTGGGGCACCAGGTGGCCGGTGGTCGGGTCGGACCCGGTGCCGTCGGTGCCGCTGACCGGGTTGCCCGCGGCGTCGTAGAGCTGCATCGCGCCGTGGGAGTTCTTGACCAGGTCGGTGCTCTGGCCGTCGCGGTGGCCCACTGACCAGCCGTCGTCGACGGTGACGGTGTCGTAGCCGGCGGCGACCAGGCCGCGGGAGGACATGAAGTCGATGGTCTGGACGACCTCCTCCTGGGTGACGCCGGTGCCGAGGGTGTTCCAGGAGTTCCATCCCATGGGCGGGGTGGGGGCGAGTCCGCCGTCCTGGGCCGTACCCGTCGCCTCCGGGGAGGTCGGGCCGGCCTGTCCGGCGGTCGGGGCGTGGCGGGTGGCGGCCGTCGCCGCGGCGGGACCGAGGACGGTCGCGGCCAGCCCGGACGCGGCCAGGGTGAGGGCGAGCAGAGTGCGCGGCAGGAGGCGCGGCGCGGGTCTGCGCATGGGTGCTCCAAGGTGGGTGGGGGAGCCAGGTGGTGCTTTCTGTCTGTTTTTCAAACGGAAAGCAACGCAGCATAGGCATGCCCGTGAGGCGCCCTCAAGAGGTGTGCATGGACCTGTCCAGTCGCGACTTGCTTGTCCCATATGGCCTGTCACGGCTCGATCTCGACAGCTGCCAGGACTTGACGGCGAGCGCCTGCAAGGTGTGATATTTCACATGACGTTTGAATGGGTTGGGTTCTGATTGATTGAGGCGGTCCGTTGTGGCGCGAACCAGCGGTGGGACCGCAGGCCGTTCGGGCTGCCCGGGAGGTCGGGACGGCGCGGCCGGCCTCCGACGGCCGGGTGCGCGCGGAGTCCCGGCCCGGCCTGCGCCGAGGCCGGTCTCGTGCCACGGCTCGGCACCGCCCGGGGCGACCGCGTGAAGGGTGTGCGAGGGCGCTCGACGCCGCCGTCCCCGGCGTCCGGGAACGGCGGCGCGGTCTCGTCGCCGGCGGCGCCGACTCGGTCCGGCGGAACGGCGCCCGGCCGCCGCTGCCGGTCGGGCGGTCATGCCTCCGGCAGCGGTCACGCCTCCGGCAGCGGTGCGACGACCAGCTCCCCGACGGTCTCCGCGAGCGTGCTGCGGGCCTGGGCGTTGAGTTCCGAGTCCGTGACGAAGACGTCGATCTCGTCGAGCGTGGCGAAGCCGCTGAGCGCGACGACCCCCCACTTCGTGTGGTCGGCCACCACGGCGACCCTCCGGGCGGAGGCGACCAGTGCCCGGTTGGTCTGGGCCTCCGCGAGGTTGGGCGTCGTCAGGCCGGCCTTCTCGGACACCCCGTGGGCCCCCAGGATCAGCAGGTCGACGTGGAGGGACTGGACGGCCAGGTCGGCCAGCGGGCCCACCAGCGCGGCGGACGGCGTCGGCGAACCGCCGGTCAGCAGCAGCGAGGGCGAGCCCGGCTCCCCCTTCTCACCGGCCGAGCGGATCAGCTCGGCGACGGGCAGGGAGTTGGTGACCACCGTGAGCCGCGGCACGTGCAGGAGCCTGGCCGCCACCGCGTAGGCGGTGGTCCCCGCCGCGACGGCGATCACGCTCCCCGGCTCGACCAGCGTCGCCGCGGCCTCCGCGACGGCGGCCTTGGCGGCGGACTCCAGACCGGACTTCGCCTCGAAACCCGGCTCGTCGATGGCGGTGCCCGAGGCGGCGACCGCGCCGCCGTGCACCTTCTTCACCACACCCGAACGCTCCAGCGCATCGAGATCGCGGCGCACGGTCATGTCGGAGACGCCCAGCTGATCGACCAGCTCGGCGACGCGCACGGCCCCGCTGCGGCGCACCATCTCGGCGATCAGCGCCTGACGCTGGTGGGCCAGCAGCCCGGTGTCGGCCAAGACCCGACTCCCCTCACCCTGGTAGAACATCGGAAGCGAACAGGCCCCAAAGGATAGTCAACCCGGCGGGGTCGCGGCCGGTCGGGGCGGGAAGCCGCAGGCGGGAGCGCCGCCCCGGAGTGTCTCGGATGGCGAATATCCGATCGGCCCGGCCGGCGCAGTCGCCAGAATGGTCGTATGGGAAAGACATACGAGAAGATCGACGGCCGCCTGCGCGGGTTCATCGAGCGACAGCCCGTGTTCTTCGTCGCCAGCGCTCCGCTGGCGGGCGAGGGGCACGTCAACGTCTCGCCGAAGGGACGGGCGGGGACGCTGGTGGTGATCGACGAACTCACCCTCGCCTACCTGGACTTCGGGGGCTCCACGGCGGAGACGCTCGCCCATGTTCGGGAGAACGGGCGGGTCACGCTGATGTGGTGCGCGTTCGACGGGCCGCCGACGGTCGTCCGGGTGCACGGGAAGGGCGAGGCGGTGTTCCGCGACGACCCGCGGTTCGCGGGGCTGCTGGGCGAGTTCGACCCGGCGGTCGACGGGGCGGGGCTGCGGGCGATCGTGCTGGTGGTGGCGGAGCGGGTCAGCGACTCCTGCGGGTTCGCGGTGCCGCTGATGGACTACCAGGGCGACCGCGACCTGCACACGCAGTACTTCGGGCGGAAGACCGACGAGGAGTTCAACACCTACTGCGAGGGCAAGCCGTACGTCGGCACCAGCCTCGACGGGCTGCCCGCGCTGCCGCTCCCCCTGCCGGCCCGGCCCGCGTGACCACCGGCCCGCGCGACCGGCCCGCGTAACCGGTCCGGGTGACCGGTCCGGCCCGGCGGCTCCGGTCAGGAGAGCGGTTCCGACCGCGCGCGGGAGCGGTGGAGGTCGCGGAGCAGGGCGATCTCCGCGCCGTGGTGCAGCAGCTCCTGGTTGACCCACCAGACGATGTCGAGGAACGGATCCTCCGGGTCGCTGCCGTACGGGTACGCGCTGTGGCCGACGGTGTCGAGCGCGGCGTCGTCGGTCGCGAGGAGCGTCGCCCGCCAGGCGCCCGCCGCGCTGTCGAAGCCCTTGACCGCGGAGTCGGCGTCGCCGCTCACCGGGTGGTCGTCCCTGGTCAGCGAGCGGGTGCCGGTCGTGTGGTCGGCGCGCAGCGCCAGCATCTCGGTCAGGTGGCTCAGTCGCCAGGCGAGGGTGGTGAAGGGAGGCGGGACGGGGTGCGGGGCCGGTGAGGCGTCGCGGCCCCAGGTGCCGGGGCCGACGAGCAGGGTGGCGCGCTCCCCGGGGCCGTCCGCGTGGCGGCGGACCGACCAGCAGCCGGGGACCGGCTCCCAGAGGTACTCGTCGTCGGTGAGCGGCCCGACCGGGACGTCCGTGCCGTTGCCGCTGTCCATCACCGGTCCGGCCAGCCGGTCGGAGAGGCGGCGGTGCGCGAAGTCGAACTGTTCCAGCAGGGGGACCAGACGTGCGGGCAGGGTCATCCGGACGTTCCTCCGATGGGCGCGCGTGCGAGCTGTGCGCCGGGCGCGGGCAGGGGCGCGGCACCGGACCGTCCGGTCCGACCGGCCGAACCCTTCCACAACGGTGGCCGGGCGGCGACACCTTTTCGGGTCCGTCTCGCGCGTGGTGGGGGTTTTGCGCATCCGTGGGGGGTGTGGGGGATGCACGACGCCGCTGGACCTGACCGGTGGTGTGGTCGGTGCAGCGGCGTTGTCGTGGGCCCGGTGGGTGGGTTGCCCGGC
>NZ_JBEXNT010000080.1:0-43881 GCF_040611255.1 Kitasatospora sp. NPDC002965
GCGGATCGTCTTCATCCGGACCCTGGTCACCGGGAAGCAGGGTGCCGAGTCCGGCCGCTCGATCGACACTGTCGCCAACACCGGGCAGTACCTGTGAGCCGGGCGATCCGCCCCCTGGAGAACGGCGGATTTCACTCCCCCCACCCACCACTCCGTATTCGCCGGCGGACCACTACTCCCCATTTCCCCACCGAAGAACCGAATACTCAATGGCCACCACGGAAGTCCGCTTTCTCTTGAATGTCCGACTCTGCCGGGTATTCTTCACAACAAGGCCGATGACAGCGGAACGCCGGGGCGTGAAGGGCCCGCCGAGACCGCAATCAGCCATCCGCCCGCACGGCCGGGCCCTCTCCGGGCCGGGCGCCTCCTCGAATCCCGCGGAGACAGTACATGCGCGTATCCGACACCTCCCCCACCCTGCGGCCGGCCGCCTACCTGTGCAGCCCCCCACAGCATCCGAGGACGGCGACCGGTGACCGTGAAGCGCTGAAGCACTTCGCCGCCCGGCTCGGCCTGCCCGCTCCGGTGTTCTACCTCGACGACGTCCACCCGTCCTCCTGGGGCCACCGGTCCCGGCCCCAGTTCGAGACGCTCGTGCGCGCGGTGATCGACGGCTCGCACCGGCTCCTGCTGATACCGGGCCCCTGGGTCTTCTCCGGCGACGAGGGTCGTATCCGCCTGTCGCTCCGTGTCCTCACCGCGGCCGGCTGCACCCGGGTCCTGGCACTCCCGAAGCAGCCCGCCCCCGCCCCGCGGGAGCACCCGGCGGCGGCCGGCGCGCGTCCCGGACAGGTGCCGGGCCAGCGAAGGCCTCCCGCCTGACCGGGCCCGACGAGTCCCGGACCGCACCGGGCGCCCGGTGGTCGTCAGGACCACCGGGCGCCCGGCCGGACGTCCGGCGCCGTCCGCCGCGCGCCGGGTGTCAGGGGTGCGGGGCCTGGTCGTGGACCCAGGCGGCCACCTGGGCACGGCGGGTGAGGCCCAGTTTGAGCAGAATCCGCTGCACGTGACCCTGCGCGGTCCGCGGCGAGATCACGAGCCGAGCGGCGATCTGCTTGTCCGACAGCCCCTCCCGGAGCAGATCCGCGACCTGCTGCTCCCGGGCGGTGAGGAGCGGGCGGACGGCCTTCTGCACGGGCTCGGCGAGGACACGGTCGTCCAACAGGGCCAGGGCGAGGGACTGCTGGACGGTCGAGGACTCGCCCCTTCGGACGTGCGCCTCGAACGCGGCATCACCCAGCGCCGTCCGCAGCTCGCGCTCGCACGCCAGGTGGTGGACGGCCAGCTGCCCCACGCCGGAGATGACGGTACCGGTCCACCGCCACAGGCTGCCGGCCGCGCCCAGGTGTTCGGCCGCCTCCTGGCTGTGACCCTGCCGTGCCCTCGCCCAGGCCATCGTCTCCAGGCACCGGGCCACCAGCAGCCGGTCGTGCCCGGGCAGGGCCGCGCGGAGGCTCTCGCGCAGCACGGCGACGGCCTGCTCGGCGTCCCGGGCCAACCAGTGCCGCAGGGCCAGGGCCCACAGGGCGTGGGGACGGGCCCACCGGAGGTCGTGGGTGTCGCACCGGTCCAGGCACTCCTGGGCAAGAGCGCCCGCGCGCCGGTCGCCGGCGAGGCAGGAGGCGATGGCGAGGAGATGGAGGGCGGTCCAGTACTCCCCGGGATCACCGAGGGCCTCGGAGCGGACGAGCGCGTCCTCCAGGAGTTCGACGGCCCGCACCGGGTCGCCCCGGAACAGCGCACCGAGCCCGGCCAGCCGGCCCGCCGCGGCGATGGTGCCGGGATCGTCCATGGCCCGGGCCAGCTCGCCGCACTCGTCGGCCCGGACCTCGCCGCCGGCCGCGTCACCGGTGAAGAGCGCCAGCCAGCCGTCCGTCCAGAGGGCCTTCGCCCTGACCGGGCTCGGCTCGGTGTCCAGTGCGAGCAGCTGCGCGAGCCAGCCGCGGTCCTCCTCCAGGTCGCCGATGCCCACCCCGTGACTGCGGACCGAGGTGATGATCTCCATTCCCCTGCGGGCCTCCCCCGGCTCGTCCAGGCAGGACCGCAGCGCGTCGCGGATGTTGGGCTGCTCACGTCGCAGCCGGGCCAGCCACGCGGGCTGCTTCGCGGTGAACCGTTCGGCCTCCGCACGCCGGACGAGGGCGTGGTAGTGGTCCCGGTGCCGCCGCACCACGTCCCGTTGTCCTCCGTGCTCGGGCAGCCGGAGCCGTCCGTACTGCCGCACGATGCCCGGCATCCGGTAGAAGACCTGGTGCTCCTGTTCCTCGCGGACGAGCACGGACTTGTCGACCAGACCCGCCACCACGTCGAGCACGGCCGAGCGCGGCAGCGACTCGTCCGTGCAGACCGCCTCGACCGCGGCAAGGTCGAAGCCGGCGGCGAAGACCGACGCCCGTGCCCAGAGCCGCCGTTCCTGCTCGCCGCAGAGGTCGTAGCTCCGGTCGACGGCCGCCCGCAGGGTCCGCAGGCGCGGCGGCGCGGACCGGCTCCCGCCCGTGAGCAGGCCGAAGCTGTCGTCGAGGCGGTCGAGGATCTGGTCGCAGGCGAGGACCCGCAGACGGGCGGCGGCGAGTTCGATCGCCAGGGGAACGCCTTCCAGGCGGTGGCAGATCTCGGCAGCGGCCCGGGCTTCGGCGGGCGACGGGTCGAAGGCGCCGAGGAGGGAGACGGCCCGGTCGGTGAACAACCGCAGCGCGTCGTTACGCGTCACCGGCGCCGTCGACCCGTGGGGAGGGAGGCCCGGTCCGGGTGCGGGGAGCGGCGGGACCACGAGCAGTTGCTCGCCGTCCACACCGAGCGCCTGCCGACTGGTGACGATCACCCTCAGGTGGGGGGCGGCCTCCAGGAGGGCACCGGCGAGGACCGCCGCGGCGTGCAGGAGGTGCTCGCAGTTGTCGAGCACGACCAGCGTCCGGCGTTCCCGAAGGTGTGCCGTCAACGCCGCGATCGGCCGTTGGCCGGGGGCGGGGCACAGCCCGAACACGGCCAGGGCGGCGGTGACGGCGCCGTCCCCCGTCTCGAAGGCCGCCAGGTCGATCAGCCAGGTGCCGGCCGAGAACGAGCGCCGGAGCGTGTGGGCGAGGTGCACGGCGAGGCGGGACTTGCCGATACCGGCGGGGCCGGTCATGGTCAGCAGTCTGCTCCTGCCGACCAGGTGTCGTGCGAGTGCGAGCTCCTGCCGCCGTCCGATGAAGCTGGTCGTATCCGCGGGGAGGTTCCCGTGTCCCGTACGCACTGCCGTCCTGCCTCTGTTCTCTGGTTCGGGGTGCTGCGTCCGACCCGTTCCGCCTGCGTCCACCGGCACGTTCCGGACCGGTGGACCGGCGCTCCCGGGAGGAGCGGGGACCGACCGCGGATCGCGCGGTTCGGCCTCCGAGGGCGAGCCGGAGAAGGCCCGGTCCGGCTCCGCCGGAACGCCTGAGCCGGTATGCGAATCTCGATGTTGCGCCCGGTCGAAATGCGCGCGGATTTCTCCCGGGGAATCCCCCGACCGCCGACGAGTTCCCGCCCGGACCGTGTGCCATATGAGATCTCCACGGCGACACGATCGTCAAGTCGGACCCGCGACCGCCGATCGAGCATGACGGATCGTCACCATGCGTGCCCGGAATGCCGCTTCAAGGGTAAATCGATCCGGCGGGAGGCAACGGACGCAGGTAATGAGACAGGTAAACGTACGTGTGCGGGCCCGTCGTCCACCGGGCCAGAATGAGCCCCGGATCGGCCGGCGAACCCGCCGGTCGGACGCGCGAGAATTTCGACACGCCCCCTTAACACCGCGCTTGTGGCGTCACATTGACGATTCACCGGGCGCGCCGGGGCGATCGCCTTTCGCGGACGACCGACACCGGGTCATGCCGATCACCACCCGGCCGAGGCGCACCCTGCGCCGGCCCGAATTCCTGGAGACGTCCGCGTGACACGCAGAACCGCCCGCACAGTCGTCAAGATCGCAACCGTCCTGTCCCTGACGCTCGGCGCCGGGCTCGCCGCCGGCCAGCCGGCCTTCGCGTACTGCCCGGAGTGCTCGCACCCGGGCCAGTTCCACGACGTTCCCGAGGAGCAGAAGCCTCGCACGACCGGCGAGAAGGTCCGCGAGGGCGTCGGGATCGCCCTCGGGGTGCTCGGCGGCCTCACGATCACTCCTGAGTTCGGCGGCGTCGAGGGCGTCGGGGTCGGTGAGGCCGGCGCCCGGGGCGGCGACGGGACCGGGGGTGAGCGCGGCGGCCCGTCACGGTCCGGCGGCACCCGCGACGAGAGCCCCCAACGCCCGGCGGAGCCGGACAGGGCGCAGAAGCCGGCCTCCGGCACCGGAGCGGGCAAGCCGGAAGCCGGCCGGCCGGACCAGAAGTTCGTGGAGACCGACCGCGGCCCGGGCTACAAGATCGTCACGGAGGGCGACAGCGCGTCCGGCGGGGCCGAGAAGGTGCCGGAGTCCGGGTTCGAGCTCGACTTCCAGACCCTCGACCTGAACTCCCAGAAGGCCGCCGACGACGTGACCCGGATCAGGACCGGCCGGACGAAGCTGGCCGAGGGCGACCCGAACTACGACTCGGACAGTGACGACTTCGACGAGGCCTACCGCAGCAGGATCCCCAAGCCCACCTCGCAGTCCGAGGTGGCGAAGGCCGTGGCCTCGGGGGCGGACCGGACCGTGGTCCTGTGGCGGGGCACCGGGTTGAAGACAGCCGAGAGCATGGCCAAGCAGGGATCCGTGTCCGGGGACCCGGCCTCGGCCGCCACGGCCAGGCCGTCCGCCGCGACCGCCGCCCAGCAGGTCGGGAAGGGCGGGGTGCTCCCCGAGTTCACCACGGACCCCGGTGTCGCCGAAGGCTTCAGCCACAAGAACGCCCTGGTGGTGGTCGAGATATCGGCCAAGTACCTCGCCAAGGGGAGCAGTTCGGAGTCCGGCTGGGTGGCCGGCCGGACCGCCCCGGCGAAGGTCCGGGTGATCGTGGACCGTACGGGCGGCTCCGGTGGCACCGGCGGCCCCAACGCCTCCTGATCCCGCTCCGCCCCGCGGTGCCCGGGCACCGCGGGGCGCCACTCGGGGCGTCACTCGGGGCGTGACTCGGCGGGGACGGTGCCGGGCCGGTCCACCACCTCCTCGACCACGGTCGGATTCCATGACGCAACCTCAGCAACTGTGCACTCGAACACTTCCCGCACCCCGCTTCCCTGAACAAGAGTGCGGAGCGACCGCCGAAGCCCGGCGCGTTACCGAGCCGTGATCCGGGCCCACGGTCCGGCGGACCGACAGCCCGGCCCCACCGATCGCCAGTCGCCACACGCTGCGCGGGATCCGGGGCGCAGACGGGCGAGGAACCGGGACCGGCGGAAGCTACGGCCGGGTAGGACTTGACGCCCCACCCCGCCAACTGAAAGCTTCATGGTCGAAAGTGCTTGAAATATCGTTAGTTGCAGCAACTCCAAGCACATTTACTGCTCTTAAGCGGCGCGAGCAACCTGCAGCGCGGCAGGTTCTCGGCGGGGAGCGGGGCGAGGTCGTCGGCCGGAACGCACCCCCAGCGGTCCGGTGCCCGACGCGCGAGCCCCGCACATTCCCTCGCCGCCGGCGCGATTCGCGCCTCCCGGTCGCCCGTTCGTCGGGCGGCTTCGTGACCTTCCCCCCACAGAAGGAGTCAGCCATGCGCTGGTCCTGCCGGCGAGGCCGAGGCCTCGTCGTACTCGCCACAGCCGCCGTTGCCCTCCCGCTCACGGCGACGCTCTCCCCCGCCGCCGCCGACACGCCCGCACCGGCCCCTGTGGCGACCCCCGCCCCCGTCGCGGCCGTGGTGCCGCAGCCGGTCTCACAACAGGCACTGCCCGGGGGCGAGTTCACCCTCACCGCCAAGACCCGGATCGCCGTCCTCTCCAGGGACTCGGCGGCAGTGGGCGTCGGCACCTACCTGTCGAAGCTCCTCGCTCCCGCTACGGGCTTCGACCTCCAGGTGGTGCGGACGACCAAGGCGCCCGACAAGGCTGTCGTCCTGGACCCCAACGGCCCGAAGGAGTTGGGCGCCGAGGGGTACACCGTCTCGGCCAGGGCGAACGGCATCGTCGTCACGGCATACGGTGCGCAGGGCCTGTTCCGGGGCGTGCAGACCCTGCGCCAGCTGCTCCCCGCCGCGGTCGAGTCCCGCACCAAGCAGTCCCGGGCGTGGACCGTCGCGTCCACCGAGATCTCCGACTCGCCCCGTTACGAGTACCGCGGCGTGATGCTGGACGTCGCCCGCCGCTTCTTCCCCGTCGAGCAGGTCAAGCGCTACATCGACGAGGCCGCGGCATACAAGATCAACAAGCTGCAACTGCACCTCACCGACGACCAGGGCTGGCGCATCGCCATCGACGCCCTCCCGAACCTCACCAAGGTCGGGGCGAGCACGCAGAGCGGCTTCACCGGCGGCACCGGCTGGTACTACACGGCGGCGGACTACAAGGAGATCGTCTCCTACGCAGCCTCCCGCTTCATGACCGTGGTGCCCGAGATCGACGGCCCCGGCCACACCTGGGCCGCCCAGACCTCGGTGCCCGAACTCCGCTGCGACGACAAGTACGCGCGGCCCTACTCCGGCTTCGACGTCAAGGTCAGCCTCTTCTGCCTGGGCGAGCAGAAGCAGATGGACGCGACGAAGAACTTCCTGCAGACCGTCATCAAGGCCGTGGCCGAGCTGACTCCCGGCCCCTACATCCACCTCGGTGGTGACGAGGTCCCCGACGCCACCACCTCGGAGCAGTACGACTCCTACGTCAAGACGGTCTCCGACGCGACCACCGCGGAGAAGAAGACCGTGATGGGCTGGCACCAGCTCGGCCAGTCCCCCCTCCCCGCCGGCAGCCTCCTGCAGTACTGGGGCGAGGACGACGACCGGAAGACCATCGGCACGGCGAAGGAGGCGTTGGGCATCCGCCACCTCCGTGCCGGAGCCGCCCAGGACGCCAGGTTCATCATGTCGCCGTCCGACCACGCCTACCTGGACATGCAGTACGACGCCTCGACTCCCTACGGCCTGAAGTGGTCCGGATTCGTGCCGGTGCAGCGGTCCTACGAGTGGGACCCGGCGACCGTCACGGGCAAGCTGGACGGCACCGGCGTCATCGTCCCGGCGCAGAAGGTCGCCGGCGTCGCGGCCGCCCTCTGGGCCGACCGCGCCTACGAGGGCAGCAACGAGCTGCCCAACGCCGGCACCCGCTGGCCCGCACCTCAGGAGTACGCCGACTTCATGAGCTTCCCCCGGCTGCCCGCCATCGCCGAGGTCGGCTGGAGCCCCCAGTCCGCCCGGGACTGGAACGGCTTCCGCCAGCGCCTGGGCCTGCACGGCCCGCGCTGGACCGCCGCCGGCATCGGGTTCTACCCGGCCCCCGACGTCGCCTGGGCCGGCACGGCCGGCATCGGCCTGGAGGGTGTCCACACCCTCACCACCGGCGGCAAGGCCCTGAACGTCCCGGGTTCCTCCACGGCCTCCGGTACCCAGCTCACCACCGCGACCGCGGACGGCGGTTCCGGCCAGAAGTGGTCGTTCACCCGCTACAGCGACGGGACCTACGCGCTCGTCAACCAGGCCTCCGGGCTCTGCGCCGACGTGAACCGCGGATTCACCAGCGCCGGCGCGAAGATCATCCAGTGGACCTGCACCGGCACCCCCAACCAGCGCTGGATCGTCACCCCGGTGAACGGCGGCCACACCATCACCTCGGCCAAGACCAAGCTCCTGCTCACCGCCGCCTCGACCGCCGACGGCGCCCTGATCACCCAGCGGGCCGCCAAGGGCACCGCCCTCCAGAAGTGGACCGTCGAGTGACCCGGTAGCGGCGAGCGTCCGTACCACCTGCCGAGGTACGGGCCGGCCCGCACCTCGGAAACCTGCCGGTAACGGTCCGGCAACAGAGCGGGACGGAGAGCCCCACCCGTGACTCCTCCTCAGGAAGGCCAAGGACGGTCTTCCTGAGGAGGCCTTTTGCGTTCGAGGGACATCCCATGGCCCCGGACAGGACACGGGGCTCTCACCCGACATCGATCGAACCGGGCGATGCCCCTCCGCGATACGAGGTACCCCGCAGAGCGCGACCCGACCGGCACCCTGTAGGACTCTCGGTAAGGAGTATTCATCCATGTTAGGAAGAATCGCCGCCCCGGCACCGGCCGAGGGCCGCGGCCCTCGGCACGGGGCACCCACCGGACGCACCACCCCCGGCCGCGCGTTCACCTCGCTCGTGGCCGCGCTCGCCCTCCTGGCGGGTTCCGCCGCCCTGTTCCCCGCGCTGTCGGCGGCGGCGCCCGCGCCGGATCCCGCCCAGGCCCCGTACGACCTCGCCAGTGACGCACCGGTGCTGATCGTGCTCGGCCAGAGCAACGCGGGCGGGTGGGCGGCACCGATCACGGACGCCGCCGACGTGACGCAGTGCCAGTCCCTGCGCCACGTCCGGGGACTGAACCGGACGAACAACCAGCAGGCCGGGATGACACAGGCCACCTGGTCGCCGTACACCTGCTCCGGCAGCAACCTCGGCGAGGAGCACAACAACGGCCTCAACTACAGCGTCGCGTCGGCGACCGCGCTGCGCTGGGAGCGGGCCGTCAAGGCGGGAGCGGCCCTGCCAGACCTCCACGTGATCCACCTGGCCTGGGGCAGCCAGGGCGTCCAGGGCAACGAGCCGACGAGGAACAAGTGGTGGCCGGACCGCAACCCGGCCGACGCCGAGAGCCTGTTCCCGCGGGCGGTGAACACGATCGCCAACGGCCTGCGGGCCCTGCGGGAGGCGGGCAGGCAGCCGCGCGTCGTCGGCATCCACTGGAACCAGTGGGAGGCCGAGGCGGCGAACACCGCGACGGTCGGCGCCGGACAGGTCCGGCAGGCACTCCTCGACGTCCTGGAGCCGCTGCGAACCATCACCGGCGCCCCCACGGCCCCGGTCTTCCTCTACCGTCCGCGCGCGGGCATCTACGACGCGACGCGGACGCGGTACGTCACGGAGGCAGTGACCGCCATCGCCGGCGGGCCCGCGCCCGACCCGTACCGGCTGCTCGACGCCGCGGACGCCACCTCGGCGACGGGCACGCCCCTCTACCGGCCCACCGAACCGCCCAACTTCGGGATCTTCGGCGACGGTGTCCACTACACCCGCGCCGTCCAGGAGTGGTACGCGGAGCAGCAGTGGAAGACCGTCTTCACCGACCGGCAGTACGGCACACCGGTGGGGGCCACCGTCAACGCGGCGCTGGGCAAGCCCGCCACCCAGTCCTCCACCAACTGGGTGGGCAGAGAGGAGGCCGGCAATGCGGTGGACGGCAACACCAGCGGCGTCTACGCACAGTCGACCCCGAGCTACACCAAGAACGAGGCGCAGGCGTGGTGGCAGGTCGACCTCGGTGCGAGGCAGCCGATCCGGTCGGTGGAACTGTTCAACCGCACGGACTGGGTCATGGAGCGTCTCACCGACTTCGACGTCATCGTCTCGGCCACCGACCTCACCGGACGCAGCTGGGCGGACATCCAGGCCGACCCGGCGGTGCGGAAGACCCGGATCAAGGGCACCGCACCGACGAAGCTGACCGTCCCCGTGGGTACCGACGGACGCTACGTCCGCATCCAGCTCGCCGGGACCGACCACCTCACCCTGCCCGAGGTCCAGGTCAACGTCCCGGTCGCGACGGTGCCGGGCGGGTACCGCACGGTGACCCTCGCCGGGACGGGCCACGTCATCGACGTGCGCGCGGGCAGCGTCGCCGACCACGCCCAGATCATCCGCTACCCGAACGTCGGCAGCTCGAACCAGCGCTTCGCGTTCAGGCCGCTGGCGGACGGCCACGTGCGCATCGTCAACGAGAGGAGCGCCAAGGACCTGACCGTCGAGAACGCGTCCCGGGCCGCCGGAGCGAGGATCGTCCAGCGCACCTACACGACCGGCGGCCCCACCGACGACGAGTGGCGTCCGGAGGACGCCGGCAACGGACGTGTGCGCCTGGCCAACCGCCACAGCGGCCTCTACCTCACCGCGGGCGCCACCGAGACCGCCCAGTTCGAACAGCACCCCTACGACGGTAGCGACCTCCAGGTGTTCGCCATCGGCTGACGCACTGCCGGATCCGCTGCGCAAGGCCGCCGGCGGCAAGCGGTCCGCGGCCGGCCACCCGCCGTCCGGCCGATCGCGAAGACCGCTGCCGCAGGTCGACCGGCCGGCGGCAGGAGTCCTGGAGCGCGGCGCTGCGGTCGGGAGCCTTCCTTTCCTGGAACCAGACATCCCTTCAATGTGTGCCGCCACCGGGAAGCGCAACACCTCGTCGCGTCACCTCGGAAGCCGCACTGCCCTTGAACTTCCATGGGGAAGCTACCCATTTCAAGATTCTTCGGTCCGGGATCTAGACAAGGCCGAATGTCATCCTCGTTAATTCATCCCATGTCCCACCGTCATGGTGGGACATGGGATCAATCGCGCGGGGTCCTGCGTTCGGCAGCCCCGACCTCGTCGACCTCGCGCAGCAACAGGCCTGCACGGTCCGGGCGCAGCCCCGACCGCGCGGCCGCCCCTTGATTCGGGGGTGGCAGGTCTCGCCTCGCCGCCTCCGGCGCGCCACCGGGCCGCCCCACCCACACCGGCCCGGTGGCCTCGCCCCCATCGTTCGACATCGGAGTCGACCCATGTCCCTGCCCGACCTTCCCCTCAACCGTCGTCACTTCCTCACCGCCGCCGCTCTGGTGGCCGGCGCCACGGCCGTGCCCTCCTCCGTCCTCGCCCCCCGGGCCGCCGCGGCCGTGCCGCCCCAGGTCACCCTGCCCGATCGCGGCATCTGGGACGGCTCCGCCGCGTCGACCTGGACCGACGGCTTCCTGAGCGGCAACGGCGAGTACGGGGCCGTCTACTACGGGGCACCCGCCCTGGAGAAGATGGTCCTCAACTACCACCGGCTGGTGCTGCCCAACGGCACCCGGGACGTCATGCCGCCGGTGATCTCCGGCCGGCTCGAAGCGGCCCGGGACAAGGCGCTGGCCGGCGACTACGCGGGAGCCTCGTCGACCTTCGCGAACGGCTGGAGCCTGCGCTGGACGCAGGCCTTCCACCCCGGTTACGAGCTACGGCTGAACACGCCGGGCATGACCACGGTCAACGACTTCGCCCGCATCACCGACTTCCGGACCGGCGAGATCACCCACACCTGGGCCGACGGCTACGGCACCTGGAAGCGCCGCGTCTTCGTCTCCCGCGCCGACCGGGTCATCGTCCACGAGCTGCTGCCGGCCACCGGCCGTACCGTCGACACCACCCTCAGCGTCAGCACCGCCCTTGAGGACGTGCCGGCCAGTGTCTCCTTCGCCACCACCGCCACGGTCACGAACGGCGAGGGCCATCTCAACCTGCGCGGCACCTACCCGTCCGGCGGCGCCTACGGTTACGAGGGTGTCACCCGGGTCGTCGTCTCCGGCAGCAACGCCTCGGTCACCGCCGACGGGCTGACCCTGGTGGTCGCGAGGGCCACCAAGGTGCTGCTGCTGACCAAACTCGGCCGGTACGAGACGTCCACCGGTTGGAACTCCCGACCCCTGCAGACGGCCCTGGCGGGACTTACGGCCGACTACGCCGCCCTGCTGGGCCGACACGCCCCGAGGCACCAGGTCATGTACGACCGCTCCGCCATCGACCTGAACGTCTCGGCCGCCGACCGCCGACTGACCACCAGCGACCTGATCGCCCGCCAGAACACCAACACCTCGGCCGTCGACGTCGCGCTGCTGGAGCGGATGTACGACTCCGGCCGCTACCTGTTCATCAGCTCCAGCGGCGTCCTCCCGCCGCGCCTGACCGGAATCTGGAACGGTACCTGGAGAAGCGACTGGGCCGACGACTTCACCACCGACGCCAACATCAACCTCCAGGTGGCCGGGGGCAACATCCTCGACCTGGGCGACGCCATGCAGGGCTACTTCGACCTCGTCCTGGGCCAGCTCGCCGACTGGCGCAGGAACGCCACCAACCTCTACGGCGCCCGCGGCTTCCTCGCCCCGTCCCGCACCGACGGCGAGCACGGGCGCATGCTGCATTTCGACGACGGCAGCTTCCCCGGCCAGGTGTGGACCGGCGGCGCCGACTGGCTGCTCTACCCGCTGCTGGAGCACTACGAGGTCACCGGCGACGCCGCCTTCCTGCGGGACAAGCTGGGCCCCGCGCTGATGGAGCTGGCACTGTTCTACGAGGACTTCCTCACCCGCACGGACGCGAACGGCAAGGCCGTCTTCGTGCCCTCCTTCTCCATGGAGAACACCCCGACCAGCACGGGCAGGTACCTCGCCGTCAACGCCACCGGCGACATCATGGCCGGCAGGCACGCCCTGCGGGCCGCCATCGACGCGGCCAACACCCTCGGTCTCGAACAGGGCGGCGGCAAGGGCGTGGCCCGTTGGACCGCTCTGCTGGCCAAGCTGCCCGACTACACCGTCAACGGTGACGGGGCGCTCGCCGAGTGGTCCTGGCCTGGGCTGACCGACCGCTACAACCACCGGCACATCTCGCACCTGCACGGCGCGTGGCCGCTGCACGAGATCAATCCCGAGGACCGGCCCGACCTGGTCAACTACGCCCGCACCGCCCTGGACAAGCGCGGTGACGAGAACTACTCGGCCCACGGCAGCCTGCACCGCGCGCTGGCCCGCGCCCGTCTCAAGGACGGCCCCGGGGTCTATGCCAACCTGCTGAAGATCTACGGCAGGAACATGGTCTTCCGCTCGCTGATGACCTCCCACAACCCCGGCCTCGAAATCTACAACTGCGACGCCGCCAACGCCGTCCCCGCCATCCTCGGTGAAGCTCTGGTCTACTCGCGCCCCGGTGTCCTGGAGATCCTCCCCGCCCTGCCCGACCAGCTGGCGAAGGGCAGCATCAGGGGTGTCCGCGGCCGCAACCGCATCACCGTCAGGTCGCTGTCCTGGGACACCGCCGCCCGCACGGCCACCGTCCATCTCACCTCCGCCGTCGACCAGGACATCACGTTCATCTGCCGGCGCGGCATCACCTCCGTCAGCACCGGCGCGAGGGTCGCCGCGTCGCCGCTCGGCAACCACGCCCGGGTCGTGTCGCTGACCGCCGGCACCGGCACCACGATCACCGTCGGCCTGCTCACCGGCGAGTACAAGCTGGTGAACCGCAACAGCGGCCTGGTCATGGACGTCTTCGGAGGCTCCAGCGCCGACGGCGCCCAGGTCATCCAGTACGCCTGGTCCGGCAGTACCAACCAGAGGTGGAGGCTGCTGCCGGACCACGACGGCTCCTTCCGCCTGTCCAGCGTCAGGAGCGGCAGGGTGCTGGAGGACCCGGGCGCCTCCGGCACCGTCGGCAAGGCCCTCCACCAGTGGTCGGACACCAACAGCGGCAACCAGTGGTGGCGGCTCGTTCCGGCGAGCACCAGCGGCTACTACCGCCTGGTCAACGTCAGGAGCGGACTCTGCGCGGACGTGCGGAGCGGGTCCACCACCAGCGCCGCCGCGATCGTCCAGTCACCCTCCGGTGGCGGTACAAGCCAGGAATGGAAGCCCGAGGGCGTGTGACGGCCCGGGTGCGTGAAACGGCGGCGACCAGGCGTCGCCGCCGTCACGGCCCCGTGCTGCCCGTCGTCGGCCGCGGGGCAGCCCCGACGACGCCGAGGGTTCTCCGGGCGCCCACCGCCCGTGGCCTCAGGTCGATGACGGCTTGCCCGGCTACCGGCAGATCGAATCGGAACCGACGACGCGACGGGTTCAGTGGCGCGTGCCGCCCATGACCGGGCCGTCCATGCTGTCGATCGGGAGGATCTCGACGTTCTTGCCGGTGCGGGGTGCGTGGATCATCTTGCCGTCGCCGATGTAGATGCCCACGTGGTGCAGGTCGGAGTAGAAGTAGACCAGGTCGCCGGGCTGGAGGTCGGCCCGGGCGATGCGCCGGCCGGCGTTCCACTGCGCCTGGGAGACCCGTGGGAGGGAGACCCCGGCCGCCTTCCACGCCGCGCCGGTCAGACCGGAGCAGTCGAAGCCCGAAGGGCCGGTGGCACCCCACACGTAGGGCTTGCCGAGCTGGGCGTAGGCGAACTTGAGCGCTTCCGCGGCACGACCCGTGACCGGGCCCTGGTAGGCGGGCGCCGGCTCACTGCGCCCACCGGCCCGGGAGGCGCGGGCGGCGGCCTCCTGGGCGTTGACCTTGGCCCGGTCCGCCGCGCTGAGCTTGTTGAGCAGTGCCTGGGCCTGTGCGAGCTTGTCCTGGATCCCCTTCTTCTCGGCGGCCAGCGCGGTGTCGGTGTCCTCCAGCTGGGCGAGGGAGGCGGCGGCTTCCGTGCGGTCCTGGTCGAGACGGCGCTGCTCGCCCTGGAGCCGCTTCAGCAGCTCGGTCTGCGACATGGCCACCTGGCCCTGCATCGAGGCCCGGGTGAGGTAGGAGTCGGGGCTGGAACTGAACATGAGCTGGACCGCGGGGTCGACCCCGCCGTTGCGGTACTGCTCGCCGGCCAGTACACCGAGTTCGGTCCTGAGCCCGTTCAACGCGGCCTGCCCGTCGGCGACCCGCTCCTGTATCCGGTTGACCCCGGCCTGGAGCTGCTGCTGCTTCTCCTTGAAGCCGTTGTACTTCTCGATCGACGCCTCGGCCTCCTCGTTCAGCGCCTCGACCCGGGCCTTGACCGCGTCGAGTGAGGGCGCCGGCTCGGCGTGGGCGCTGACGGTGGAGGCCAGGGCCGCGGTGCCGGCCATCGCGGTGGTCAGGACGGCCATCCGGGCCCGACCCGGCGGGTTCGGCTTGCGGTGCGATCCCATCGTTCGGCGCGCTCCTTCGACGTGTGTGACGCGCCCACGCGAGTGCGGGCGAAGAGCCCGCCGCGGGCACGGCCCCCGACAGGTGCGAATAAACTTAGTAGATTGGTGGGTGGGTTCCGCAACCCCCTGGACCGCGGCAGTACCGCCGGACGGCCGCCCCGTCGCCCGGCACCCCACCGCACGGACCTCGCGGTCTAGCATGGGGGGCTACCAACGGGATCCTCGGGGAAGTGGGCAGGCTGTGCGTCGGTTGGGTGACCTGGAGGCGGAGATCATGGACCGCCTGTGGACGTGGAACCGACCCGCCACCGTGCGGGAGGTCGTCGACGACATCAACCGGCAGCGCCCCGTCGCCTACACCACGGTGATGACCGTCGCCGACATCCTGCACGGGAAGGGCATCCTCACCCGCGAGAAGCAGGGCCGGGCCTGGCTCTACCGGCCGACCCTCGGCCGCGAGGAGTACACCGCCGCACTGATGCAGGAGGCGCTCGGCTCCAGCCGGGACCGCCCGGCGGCGCTGGCCCACTTCATCGAGGAGATCTCCTCCGACGAGCTCGAGGTGATCCGCGGCCTGCTCGACGCGAAGCCGGTGCCGGACCAGCCGTGACCTCGACCGCGCTCCTCGCCGCCTACGCCCTGCTCGTCGGGCTGGCCGTCCCCCGACTGCTCCGACGAGCACGGTGGCCGTACCGCGCGCCCGGGCTGGCCGTCACCCTCTGGCTCGGACTGATGGCGTCCTTCGTCGCCTCCCTGACCCTCGTGGTGCACCACCTCGTGGTGCCGCAGGCGCACCTGCACCGGGGAGTGCTCGGGATTCTCCACGCCTGCGGCGTCGCCGGGACGGCCGGCCTGGGGACCGCGGTCGACTCCGCGCAGATGGCCGCCCCGCTCGCCGTCGCCCTGTGGCCGGCCGGCTGGTTCGCCGCCGTCGTGCTGCGCGCCCGGCGCCACCGCCGCCGGCACGGCGCGATGCTCGATCTGGTGGCTCGGCGCGAGCCCGGCCTCGCCGCCACCGTGCTGGACCACGGCACGCCCGCGGTCTACTGCCTGCCGGGGCGGTCCCGCCGGATCGTCCTCACCAGCGGCGCCCTCAAGGCGCTCACCCCGCCCCAGCTCCAGGCCGTACTCGCTCATGAACGGGCCCACCTGAACGGCCGCCACCACCTGGTCACCGGCGCCGCCGACGCGTTCACCCGCGCCTATCCCGGCCTGCCGCTCGCGATCGGTGCCCGCGCCGAGATCGCCACCCTGCTGGAGATGGTGGCCGACGACCGCGCGGTCCTCGCCCACCCGCCGCGCACCCTGGCCGGCGCCATGTGCGAGGTCGCCGCCGGCCAGGTACCCGGCTTCGGCCTGGGCGCAGGTGGATCGACGGTCGTCGCCCGGGTGACGCGCCTCCTGCACCCGGGCAAGTCCCCGCACCCGCTCGCCTGGACGTCCATCGCGGCCCTCGCGCTCGCCGCGCCGATGGTGCCGTTCCTGTTCGCCTGCGGTTCGGTCGCCGGCTGAGCCACGCCCTCACGGGCGTGCCACACCTCACAACGGCGCGAGGTTGCCGGACCTTGATGATCGAGCACCACAACGGCGCCGTCCGGATGGCCGCGGACGAGGCCACCAAGGGCGGCGACGCCGAGCTCAAACGACTCGCCGAGACCATCAAGCAGGGGCAGACCGCCGAGGTCGCCACCCTGCAGAAGATGCCGACCGGCTGACGCCCGTCGGGCACGCCCGGGCCGGGGACCGCCACCCGGGCAGACCCCGAGCGGCCCACCACCGGGCAGCCGGCCGGCATCCGGGCCGCCGACCCCGTCGACCGCCCCGCCTCCGAAGGACCTCCAATCCGCTAAGCTGATTAGTAGCACCCGGCGGTGCTCCTACCCCCCGGGGGGCGCCGCCGGCGTGTCGCCATGTCGCCGCCCGGCAGGGGCGGACACGCCACGGAGCAAGGGTTTGCCGTCGACGACGGCGCCCGCGCGAGCGCCAGGCGGGCACCCCCACGACGCCCACCGCCCCCGCGGGACCGCACGGGCCCCTCTCCGCCCCGTGGGCGAAATCCGAGCAGGATCACCGGAACCGCCGACATGCGCACCACGTCTACTAAGTTCATTAGCAGTAATGTTCCGGCAAGCGAAAGGACCGGGTGGGACATGAAGGTGAAATCAGCGGGCGCGGTAGGAACCGCACGCCGGGGGCTGGTCGCGACGTTGGCAGCGGCCGCGCTCACGCTGGTCGCCGCCTGCGGCAGCTCGGGCACCGGCACCGGCGGGTCCGCGGTGCCGACCGACTCGGCCCCGTCGAACTCGGGGCCGTCAAGCTCGGGGCCGTCGAACTCGGCGCCGTCGGCCGTCGCCGGCAGTCCGGGAGCGGTCAGGGCGTCCGCCGCGGCACTCACCATCTCGCCGGGGGACGGCGCGACCGGGGTGCCGACCAGCGGCGCACTCAAGGTCGCCGTCGCCCAGGGCACACTGAGCGCCGTCAAGGTGACCGACGACGACGGCAAGGAGGTCGCGGGCACGGTCACCACCGACGGCACGTCCTGGACGCCCGCCGGCCACCTCGACACCGGCACCAGGTACTCGGTGACCGCGCTGGCCAAGGACGCCAAGGGTCTGGAGGCCGCGGGCACGGCCACCTTCACCACGCTCTCCCCCGGCAGCACCTTCTCCGCAAGCGACAACATCACCGACAAGGCCACCTACGGCGTCGGCATGATCGTGTCCGTCACCTTCACCAAGCCCGTCAAGGACACCAAGGCGGTCGAGCAGGCGATCACCTTCGACACCGATCCGCCGGTCGACGTCAAGGGCCACTGGTTCGGCAACCAGCGACTCGACTTCCGCCCCCAGGACTACTGGAAGCCCGGCACCAGGGTGACCGTCAAGTACCGCCTCGACGGCGTGCAGAGCTCGCCCGGCGTCTACGGCACCCTCACCAAGGACGAACCGTTCGCGATAGGCCGCAGCCAGATCAGCACCGCCGACGCCACAGGCCTGCAGATGGCGGTCGAACGCGACGGACAGACCGTCAGGAGCCTGCCGATCACCACCGGCGCACCCGAGTACGCCTCCTGGGCCGGAACCATGGTCATCTCCGAGATGGCCAGGGTGACCCGGATGAACTCCGCCACCGTCGGCCTCGGCGCCGAGTACGACATCGCCGACGTCCCGCACGCGATCAGGCTCACCAACTCCGGCACCTTCCTCCACGGCAACTACTGGGCCGACTCCTTCGGCAGGACCAACACCAGCCACGGTTGCATCGGCATCCGCGACGTCAAGGGCGGCAGCGAGACCTCCGATGCCGGCTGGTTCTACAACCAGTCGCTGATCGGCGACGTCGTCAAGGTCGTCAACTCCAAGGGCGGCCAGGTCAGGCCCGACAACGGCCTCAGCGGCTGGAACCTCCCCTGGACCGCCTGGTAGCAGCCGTCTCCCCACCGGTTCCCGGCCCCGCCACCGGGTACGCCACCGACCCGCCCGACCGGCCCGCCCGGCCCTCACTCGCGCCCACCACCCCAGCTCCGCGCCGGAGACGGGGTCCGTCCCCTGCTCCCGCACCGGGCCGACCCCGTCTCCGGCGCGCGCCGAAAGGCCCCTCGATGTCCCAGCCCCACCTCGCCAACTCTCCGGCCGCGCCCTCACCCGGGGCGCCCGCAGGCTCGAACCCACCGCACCGGCACCGGCCCCCGCACGGACACGGTGCAGCTCCGGGCCACTACCCGGTTGACCGGGCCGCCGACCCGGCCCCCTCCCCCGCCGGCCCGCGCGACCGGCCACCCGTCCCGCGGCCCCGGGCGGAGGCGTCCGCCTCCGCCCGGTCGTCCCCCGCGGCGTCCGGCGAACGCGGGCGCCGACGAGCCGCCCGCAAGCCGCTCCTGCTGAACGGCTACCTCGGCTACATCACGACCTTCGTCGGCGCGGGTCTCATCAGCGGGGCCGTCGTGCACTACCCGCTCGACCCCGCCCGCTACGGACTCACCGGGCTGATTGCCGCCGCCGTCTTCCTCTTCGGTACCTTGATGAACGAGTTCGTCCTCGCCCGCAACCGGCCGAACGCCGCCAGGATCGCCGCCGTGGTCGCCGCTTCCCTCGCCCTCTCGTTCGGCATCGGCATGCTCAGCGGCGGTCTCCAGCACTTCGAGGACTTCCCCGACCGCGGCACGTGGCTCATCCCCGCCGGCCTCGTGGTCTCCTTCGTCGCCTACGTCCTGCGCTACGACGCCGCCCGCTGGCGCAGCATCGTCCGTCTGACCGGCGCAGCCGTGGCGATCACCGCCGCCGTCGCGTTCTTCGGCCTGCGCGGTCTCGCCGCCGACCTCACGGCCGAATCGGCCGGCGGAGGCGGGCACAGCCACGGCGCCGACGAGTCCGCCGAAAGCCCGGCCGAACCCGTGCCGTCGACGGACGCCGCCGCCACGCCCGGAGTCAGCGGCTCGACCACCCGGCCCGGCCCGTCCCCGACCCCGAGCGGCACTACCTCCGCCCGCCCGGACGACAGTCACAAGCACTGACCGGCGCGGGGGCCGGCACCGCGAACAGGAGCGCAGGCACTTCACCGGGACCTCCGACGCGACCACCGGACCGAGCCTCCGCGGCGACGGCTCGCCCCGGCCGCCCCGGGCGCCCCGGCCGAGGAACTCGGCCACCGGTCATGGCCGGGGTTGCGGGCCCGCGGGTTCCCGGCGCCGCAGGGAGCGAGCGCGGCACCGTCCCGGCCACGGCGTGCGCGCCGCACGGTGAGTGCGGCACGTGGGGCAGCCCGGCGACTTGAACCGCAGCGCCAGCAGGATCGGCGCTATGGGCTATATCGTCCCTTTCATGAGCAATCGTCTATCGGGGCGGGTTCGGACGCGTCTGTTGGGCCTCGGCGGTGATCGCACCGGGGCGGCCACCGTGCGGACCCGGGAGCGGAGGAAGTCGCTCGGCGCCCACCCGTGGGCCCGGACCGGACCGGCTGTGCTCCTCCGCCCGGCGGCGGGCCACGCCGGCCGCGTCGACGGCCGCGCCGTGCTCCGCCCCGGTCTGCGGCCCGGGCGGGGATCCGTGCGACGGGGGGCGCAGCGGTGACCGCCGATGCCCTGGTGATCTTCGGTATCACCGGCGACCTCGCGCACAAGATGACCTTCCGGTCGCTCTACCGCCTGGAAGCGGCCGGTCTCCTGGACTGCCCGGTCATCGGCGTGGCTTTCGACGACTGGTCACACGACCACCTGGTCTCCTCGCTGCGCGAAGCCCTGCGGACGACCGGCGAGGCCGTGTCGGCCGAGGTGTTCGAGCGGCTGGCCCGGCGATTGTCCTACCTCCAGGGCGACTTCACCGACCCGGCCACGTACCAGGCGCTGGCCGGCCGACTGACGGGCGTCGGGAGGCCGCTCTTCTACCTGGAGATCCCGCCGTCGCTGTTCGCCCCGGTCGTGGAGGCCCTGGCCGCGGCGAACCTCACGGCGCACGCCACGGTGATGCTCGAGAAGCCCTTCGGCCACGACCTGGCCTCCGCCAGGGCCCTCAACGCGCGCCTGCACCGGGTGCTCCCCGAGGACCGGATCCTGCGGATCGACCACTTCCTCGGCAAGCAGCCCGTCCTGGACATCCAGTTCCTGCGGTTCGCCAACGCGCTCCTCGAACCGGTCTGGAACCGCGACCACGTGGCCGCGGTCCAGATCACCATGGCCGAGGACTTCGGCGTCGAGGACCGGGGGGCGTTCTACGACCCGGTGGGCGCACTGCGCGACGTGGTCCAGAACCACCTCCTGCAGGTGCTGGCCCTGATCGCGATGGAGGCGCCGGTCGGCCCCGGGTCGGAAGCCCTCTGGGACCGCAGGGCCGACGTCTTCCGGGCGATGGCCGACGTCGATCCGACCCGCTGCGTGCGCGGCCAGTACGAGGGATACCTGGACGTCCCCGGCGTCCGGGCGGGCTCGGTGACCGAGACCTACGTCGAGCTGGGCCTGGAGGTGGACAACTGGCGGTGGAGCGGGGTGCCGTTCGCCATCAGGGCCGGCAAGGCGCTGGCAGCGCGGGCCACCGAGGTGCGGGTGGTCTTCAGACGCCCGCCCCGGCTCGCCTTCCTGGAGCAGCCCGAGCACCCCGCCCCCAACGAGCTGGTCCTGCGGATCGACCCGGACCCGGGCCTTCGGCTCGGCATGCTCTCGAAGGAGGCCTCCGGCTACTCGGCCAGGCCCGTCCACCTGGGCCTGTCCTTCGCCGCCGAGCTCGGCAAGCCCCCCGAGCCCTACGAACGGCTCCTCAACGACGCCCTGCCCGGTGACCGTTCCCTGTTCACCCGCCAGGACGTCGTGGAGGAGACCTGGCGGGTCATCCAGCCCCTGGTCGACCACCCGCCCGCACCCGTGCCGTACGAGCGGGGGTCCTGGGGGCCCGCGCACGACCGTGGCCGCACCACGTGGCAGTCGCCCTGGCTCTCCAGCCCGCACGATCAGGGCTAGCGAGCGTCACGCCGCCGCCGGACGGCGAGGGCCGTCCGGCGGCGGCGTGCCCGGTGAAGCCCCCACACGAGGGGCGTGACCACCGGCTCGACGGAAAGACGGGGGCACGCCACCGGGCTTCGGGGGGCTGCCGCACGTCGATCGACGGAACGTCAGCCGAGGACGAAGGTCTGGAGGCCGCTCCCGTCGTAGGGTCGCTGCTCGAACTGGCTGCCCTGGGTGGCGCCGGCGGTGAGGTAGAGGCCGCTGAGGCGGTTGACGACGCGCACGCGGCCGTTGCCGGCGTCTTCCGGCCGCCATTCGTCGTTGGTGTCGGCGCCGGGTGCGTAGGCGTGCTGGATGATCTTGGCTCCGGCAGCCCGGGACGCGTTCAGCACGGCCAGGTCCCTGCCGCTGTTCTGGTTGACGATGCGCACGTAGCCGTCCGCGAGCGGCCGGAACTCGAAGCGCTGGTTCGGGGCGTCGGCGTTCGGTCGGCGGATGATCGGGGCGTGGTCGACGAGGCTGCTCCCGCTCACGTCGACGACGTCACCGGTCCCGGCGACGGTCATCGTGCGGTAGGTCGTCGGCACCGCGCAGCCGACCTGGACCGTGACGGGCTTGCCGGTGGTGTCGCCGAGTTGACTGGTGGTGACGGGGGTGATGACGGCGGTGCCGTTGGCCCTGGCGGTCACCGTTCCGGAGGAGTCGACGGTGGCGACGGCGGGGTTGCTGCTGGTGTAGGTGAGGGTCGGCAGCAGGGGCAGGATCCTGTTGGTGCCGTTGGTGGTGACTTCGTCGGTGGTGACCTGGGCGGCGTCGGTGGCGTTCAGCTCGGCGCGCAGGTTCAGCCCGTTGTCGAAGTCGTTGTCCTTGACGAGGGCGCCGGAGGAGGCGCGGTACTTGAACAGCGGGGTCGTGTAGGGTGCCGCGCCGGCGACCGTGCGAACGGTGCCGGTGGTGCCCGGCGCCAGGCACGTCATGGTCGTCTCGGCCGCGAACGCCGTGTTGCGGTCGAGGCGGCGGACGTCGTTGCGTTCGAAGGTGATGCCGCCGACACTCTTGGCGTCGAGGAGGCGGACGTCGCCGATCCTGAAGTCGTTGTCCTGGATGCGGATGTTGCGGCTCACCGGGTTGCCGGCGTCCTGGACCTGGTTGGTGGGCTCGATCAGGATCGCCGGGCCCGCCGGGCGCAGGAAGGTGTTCTTGCTGATGAGGACGTCCTGGACGGGGCCGGACTCGTACCACTCCTTGGCGTCGGAGGAGATGAAGATGCCGGCCATCCCGGTGCCGTCGAACGTGTTGTTCCTGATGACGATGGGCTTGCGGGTGGTGACCAGGATGCCGCGGGTGGGGATGTTGACGACGGTGTTTCCGCTGATGTCGACGGTGGGGGTGTAGGTGGTGTTCTCCACCACGAAGTTCCCGGGGGTGACGGAGGCGGGGATGACCTGGTCGAAGGTGACCTTCATGGTGGTCAGCGGCTTGTTGTGGTCCCGGCCGGTGGGGCCGTCGACCGACACGACCCGGGCGGTGGCGCCGGGGACGGCCGCCATCGTCCGCTTGTCCACCACCTCCGCGCTGTCGCCGGGGTAGAACTGCGGGAACCCGGCCGTCTGGTGGTGCTTGTATTCGAGGGTGAGCGTCCTGCCGTCCGCGGACCGGCCGGTGACCTCGACGTAGGTGCCGTGGATGTTGATCGCGTCGTCGTGCGCACCGTCGAACACGTTGTTCCTGATGTTCACCGCGCCCTTGATGCCGGACATCTGGACGAAGTCCGCGAACCCGGCCGTGCTGCGCCCGGTGGCGGGGTCGGTGCGGAAGTCGTTGCCGTCGATGGTGATGTTCTCGCTCATCTGCCCGAGGAAGCCGAAGCCGTGCAGGTAGCGGGCCTTCAGCCCCTGCACGGTGACGTCCTTGGACTCCCAGAAGAACGCGGACGCGGTGTCGCGGGTGTCCTCCCGCATCTGGTAGACCAGACCCCGGTCGGTCGGAGGAGCGGCACTCGTGTAGTCGATGCGCAGCTTGTTGCCGGCCAGGGGCGCCATCGACGCCACGTTGGTGAACAGGGGGTTGGAGCCGCGCCAGGTGCTCTTGGTCGCCGGGTTGTGGAGTTGGGTGTACCTCATGCCGTTGACGCCGGACCAGTAGGGCTGTCCGGTCGCGGGGCTCGTCTCACCGCGCCAGGTGACCTGGTTGTTCGCCACGGTGAAGCCGTTGGTGGGCGGGATGTTCAGCACCCGGTAGGCGCGGCCGTCGGCGACGCCCGTCTCGCTGACGGTGGCGTCGACGACCTTGGGGGCGGTGACGTCGAAGCTGAAGTTGCGCACCGCGACGTTCTGGGAGCGGATGGCGGCGAAGGCGGTCATCCGGCCGTGGAACTGCAGGTGGGAGCCGCCGCCGTCGATCGTGACGTCGCGCATGTCCTCCACGAGGATGCCGATGCGCTTGTCCCGGTACGTCTGGTCGGCGCCGACGGTGTTGGAGAGGTACAGCTCCCGGGTCTCGGCCTGCTCCGGGTAGATCTGGTAGGTGCCGCGGGGGAACAGCACCCGCACCGGTCCCTGCACGGTCCCGGCCTGCCGAAGGGCCGCCTTCACCGCTGCGGCACTGTCCCGCGCGCCGGTCCGGTCGGCGCCGAACGCCGTCACGTCGACGACCGTCTCAGCGGGCTGGGCCGCCTGCGCCGGCAGGGGCGCAGCGAGGGCGAGGGCGACGACGACGGCCGCCGCGGACAGCAGCGCCGACCGACCGTGCCGCGGTCCGGGCCTGGCGGACGAGGGGTCCTGCGAAGCCGTAGGACCCCACGGCAGGATGGAACGTTGCATGCGGATCTCCTGGGTGGTGGGAGGTGCGTGTTCCCGGGCAGCGAGGTTTCCGGGCGGCCGGCCGGGGCCGCACCTCGGCCGGCCGGCGCCCGAGGTGGCGGGCAGGCCGACGCCGTTGGGGGTGATGGCACGTCAGTTGCGGCTTGTGGAACGTCAGTTGCAGGTGACGCCGGCGGCCTTGAAGGTGGCCGCGTCGACCATGGTGGTGGGGGCGAACGCCTCGGCGGGCATCTCCTTGCCGCTCTTCAGCCTGTCGTACAGGGTCTGGACAGCCAGTGCCCCGACGTCCTTGCCGTTGATGAACAGGGCGGCCCGCATGCCCGACGGCTTGCCGGAGCCCCAGTTCTTGCAGGCGAGGTAGGCGCCCAGGCCCACGCCGATCACGTTGTCGGCCTTGAGGCCGGCGTTCTCCAGGGCGGTGACGCCGCCCTGGACGTTCTCGTCGTTGCAGCCCCAGACCACCCAGTGCTTCACGCTCGGGTTGGCGGTGACGACGGCGGCGATCCTGTCCTGGGCGCCCGTGGGGGTGTTGTCGGTGGCGACGTCGATGTTCTGCACCCCGGTACCGCCGCCGTTCAGGAAGGCGGCCTTGGCGGATTTGACCCGGGCGGTGCAGACGGTGACGTCCTGCTTCCAGGCGGAGATGCTCCGGGTCTCGGCCGGGTTCCACTTCGACCTGCCGAACTCCTCGGCGGCGCGCTTGCCGACCTCGGTGCCCATCTGCTCGCCGCTGAAGCCGATCCGGGGCACCATGTCCCCCGGCGGGCAGCCCGCCGGGTCGGGACCGGTGGCGCAGATCTGGTCGTCGGAGGTCAGCAGCGCGACCTTGGCGTCCCTGGCCGCCTGCACGACCTGGGGGCCCACGGCCGGATCCGGGACGACGACGATCAGACCGTTCGTCTTCTGCGCGATGGCGGAACGGACTTCACTGACGGTCTTGTTCGCGTCGTTGCCGAGGTTGACCACCTTGAGGTCGACGCCGAGCTCGGCGGCCCTGGCCTTCGCCCCGGCCGCCTCTCCGACGAAGTACTCCTGATCGCCCTGCTTCTGCAGGTAGGTCATCGAGATCTTGCCGCTCACCGGAGCGACCGGGGCACCCGCCCCGGAGGAGGACGACTTCTGGCCGGTGGAACACGCGGTGCTCAGGGCGAGTGTGAGCAGGAGACAGGTGGCGGCGGGCACCGTACGACGGTGCGGGCTCGTGGACATGAACGCTCCAGGGGGACGCGCGACTCTGCGCGGGAAGGGGCGGTGCGAGGGTGGTGCATGACACCGGCGCGGGCCGGTCGACGTGCCGGTGACCCGGCCACCTCCACGACCAGCCGTCGGTGCGGCCGCGCGGATGCCGAAGGGTTTGATCGAGGCTTCGGCCGGCAAGGTCCTGCCCCGATGAGGGTGCCTCCACGGCGCTTTGCGAGGTCCGGGGTTCCGGGAGAATGCGCCGGAGTACGGCGGTGCGGTTTCCGCCCCGTGCCCGATGCCGTGCACGCCGATCCTGTGGCTGCGGCATCCCCCTGTCAAGGCGTTTGCATACTCAATGCCCCTTGCCGGGGTGCCGGCCGGGCAGCGGGGCGCAGGAGGCTTTGATAACGAACCGGTGTCGGACCGGGACGGGGAAGCAACGCGGCGCTCATGTACTGGCAACCGGCTCTCACCGAAGCAAGCACGCGCAGGAGAGCCGGCGCTTCCGCTCAGTTCCTCACCGTGGACCGCGACCTCGCAAGGTCGCCGTCGCGCCTCTGCTCCTGGATGGTTCATGTTCCAGCGTCACAGCCACAGCCGTCGGGTCGGTGCGATCCTGGCGGCCGTGCTGGCGGTGGGAGCCGCGTCCGCCGGCTCCACCGCGACCGCAGCATCCACCACCGTCCCCTTCAGCGACGGCTTCGAGTCCGGCAGCACCACGGTGTGGCCCCGCAAGGGCATCGACGGCGAGGGCGCGGTGGACGTCGTGGCGGCCCCCGGTGGCCACGCCGGCAGGGCCGCCCGGTTCACCCTGCCCGACGACGGCAGGTCCTACCGCTCCGAGATAGCCACCAGCCGCCTGCCGTACGGCAGCTACCGCTACACCTTCTCCAACTACCTGCCGCAGGAATGGATCTCCTACGAGGCCCAGACCATCGTGTCCCAATGGCACGGCGGAACGGACACCATCCCGGCGATCGTCCTCGCGGTCAGGGCGGACCGGTGGCTCATGCTCGTCCACTGGAAGGCGGGCTCCGAGCCGGTGAACGAGGTCAGGTACGACCTCGGTCCCGTCCGGCTCGGACGCTGGAACCAGTGGGCCTTCGACATCACCTGGTCCACCGCGACCACGCCCGGTTCCATCGCCGCCCGGCTCGACGGCGCCCAGGTGGGATCCCACCTCGGACCCAACAGCTACCACCAGGACACCGCCCCGTATCACAAGATCGGGCTGTACCGGCCGAATTGGAAGGCCTCGAAGGGGAACGTGAGCGGCGGGACGCCGCCGGTGGTCGTCTACTACGACGACGTCTCCATCACCCCGGGCCTTCCGGTCCCCGGTAGGCCGACGGCCACGCCGTCCTCCCCCGCACCGACGGCCCCCGGCGCAGCGTCCCCCACCGCACCGTCCGCCCCCGGCACGCCGTCCGCCGCAGCACCGTCCGCCACCGCGCCGGCCTCCACCGCATCCCCGAAGCCCGCGACGTCGCCGCCGACCGCCCGGCCCTCCGCATCGGCCTCGGCGCAGGAGCCGCCGTCGGCACAGCCTTCCGCCCCGGCCACGGCATCCGGACCGGCGGTGCCCGGACCCACGCCCGGATCCACGCCCGGGCCCGTGGAGGACATCCCGGCGGAGACGGACACGGACACGGACAACGACGGGCGCCCCCTGGCGGAGACCGGCCCCTCCGACCGCACACCGCTCGTCCTGGCCACCGGTGGGGCGCTGCTCGTCGCCGGCCTCCTCCTCGCCTACCGCCTCCGCACGAGGACCGCCGCCCGCAGGACTCACCGAAAGGCGTGAGACCTGCCCGCCGACCGACCTCGTGACGGGGCGGGGCGGGCCGACGGACGCGACGGGCCGGGTCGTACGGACCCGGCCCCGGTCCGCTGCGCCCTCACCCCGCGGTCCGGGTGGGGCAGCGGCCGGACTCGCGACGTGCCCTCCCCCTTCCCGCACACGCCGTACAGAGCACCGCGCCGATCCGAACGGAGTCCGATGTCCGACTCAACCGCCGAGCCGCGCCGTCGCGCGACCGACCCGACGGTCCTCACCCTCGCCGCGACAACGGCGGTGGGGGCCGCGCTCCTGTGCAGGATCCTCCTGCTGGACGGCGAGTCGTCGGACTACTTCTACTTCCTCGGCCCCTGGTACCGGTACATCGCGGAGAACGGCGGGTTCGCCGCCCTCAGCGACATGGAGTTCTCCGACTACAACGCCCCGTACCTCTACGTCATGGCCGCGCTCACCTACCTGCCGGTGCCGGCGCTGGCGGGCATCAAGTGGGCCTCGATCCTGTTCGACCTGGCGCTGGCGTCGTACGCGTTCCGCATCGTCGCCCTGCGCCGGCCCCGGCGGCTCCGGCCCGCCCTCGGAGCGGCGGTGGTCGTTCTCCTCCTCCCCACCGTCGTCGTCAACAGCGGCTGGTGGGGCCAGGCCGATGCGATCTTCACGACCTTCCTGGTCGGCGGCCTGTACCACCTGCTCCGGGACCGGCCCTGGTGGGCCTGCGCGTTCTTCGGGATCGCGCTGGCGTTCAAGCTCCAGGCGGTCTTCCTCTTCCCCCTGCTGCTGGTACTCGTCCTGGTGAAGCGGATCCCCTGGCCGAGTCTGCTGGCCGTTCCGGCGGTCTACCTGGCGCTCGACGTCCCCGCACTCCTGCTCGGCGCCGACCCGTGGAAGCTGCTGACGGTGTACACCCGGCAGACGGGCACGTACACGCAGCTCACGCTCAACGCGCCGTCCGTCTACCAGTTCGTCTCCGTGCCGCAGACCGCGGAGGGCGCCGTACGGAGCGTCGGGGTCCTGATCGCGGGGGCGACGGTCCTGGTCCTGGTCGGGCTGGCGGTGCGGTCCGTCCGGCGGGCCGGCGGCGCGGTGGAGCGGGACGGACGACCGCTGCTCACACCCACCACGGTCCTGCTGCTGGCCACCACCTCCGCGATCGCGGTGCCGTTCCTGCTGCCGTCCATGCACGAGCGCTATTTCTACGTCGCCGACGTGCTCAGCGTGATCGTCGCGTTCCACCGCCCCCACCGGCTCTGGTACCTCCCGATCCTGGTGCAGGCGTCGTCCCTCGGCAGCTACCTCACGTTCATCGCCCCCGCCGTGGCGCCCTACCTGTCGATGCCGGCCCACGGCATGCTGATGCTGCTCGCCCTGATCGCCGTACTCCGGTCCACGGCCCGGGAGTTGCGCGGAGTTCCGGCGCCGGCCGCCGTCCGGTCCGCCGTGCCGGGAGGCTCCCGACCGGCTGCCCCGCGCATCCCGGAGCCACGGCAGGCGGAGTTGGCGCGGTAGCGGCCGACGGGGCGTCACTCGGGGGGGAGGACGCCGGGCCGGTCCACCACCTCCTCGACCACGGTCAGCGTCTGGGTGGACCGCACTCCCTGGATGCCCTGCAGCTTCTCGAAGACGAAGGCGCGCAGCGTCTCCGTGTCGCGGACCCGCACCAGGAGCACGATGTCGAAGCCCCCCGTGAGGTACCCCGCGTACTGGACCTCCGGCAGCCCGGCCAGCTCTCTGCTCATCTCGCGCCAGCGGAACTGGCCGGCCGAGACGAGGACGAGCGCCGTCACGTGCAGACCGAGCTTGTGGTGGTCGACGTCGATCGAGAAGTTCCGGATCACCCCGGCCCGCCGCAACCGTTCCAGGCGCGCGTACACCGTGCCGCGGGAGACGTTCGCCCGCGCGGCGAGCTCGGCGGCGGGCAGCCGGCCGTCCTCGTTCAGCGCGCGCAGCAGCGCCAGATCGATGTCGTCCAGGTCCATGGGGGCTCCTCGGCCGGGCTCAGAGGTCGAGGGTCAGCCGGGTGCCTCTGCTTCGAGACACGCACACGAGCATCACGTCGCCCCGTTCCTTCTCCTCGTCGGACAGCAGGTGGTCGCGGTGGTCCACCGCACCGGCGAGGACCGCAGTCTCGCACGATCCGCAGATGCCCTCGCGGCAGGTGGACGGGACCACGATCCCCGCGTCCTCCAGCGCGTGGAGCAGTGTCCGGTCCGCGCCGACCGTGATCTCCTTCCCCGTCCGGGCCAGCCGGACGCGGAACTCCCGACCGTCGGCGGCGCCGGGCCGGCTCGGTGCGCCGAACCGTTCCACCCGGAGGGTGAGGGTCGGCTGCCCGGCCACCAGGGCGGCGAGCTCGTCCAGCATCCCCGCCGGTCCGCAGGCGTAGACCTGCCCGCCGGCCGGGAGGGCGCGCACCCGCGCTGCCAGGTGTGCCGGGCGGCCGGGTCGCCGCACAGCGAGTAGGAGCGGCGGAAGGTGTCCCCCGCGTGGTCGAAGGTGAGGTCGACGTGCTGGTTGTGCTCGCGCCACAGCCGGAACTCGTCCGGCTCGTCCCACCGCTCGGGGTCCCGGTTCGCGGAGGCGAGGACGGCGAGGACGAGCGGCCCCTCCGGCAGGAGCCGTCCCGCGACGCGGGTGGGCCTGGTCACCCGGCGTGTGACCGTGCCCATAGGGGCACCGAGCCGCAGGGCCTCCTCGATCAGGCGGACGATCGCGGTCCTGTCGCGGTCGACCTCCCGGCGGACCTCGGGATCCGTCAGGTAGGCGATGAGGGCGTGCCCGAAGAGGTCGCGGGGTTCCTGCATGCCGCCGATGATCAGCAGCTTGGTCGTCGCCGCGATCTCCTCGAAGCCGGCACCGCCGGCTGCCAGGCCGGCCAGCAGGGTGCCCGGCGCCGGCCGCTGCCGCTGCCGCAGGGTGGCGCGTAGCACGTCGTCGACGGCGGTGCTCGCCTCGTCCGCCCGGCGCTGCCTGGCGGGGTCGCGCTCGTAGGTGGCCGATCCGGCGGCGATCGCGTACACCCACTCCGTGAACACCGGGACGGGCATGGGGAAGGGGTCACGGTCGAGGGCTTGGACGGTGATGGCCGCGCCGACCGGAGCAGACTCCGTCGACCCGGCTCCGGGAGTCGGTGTCGTCATGGCGCCAGCGTGACCGCCGTCAGGCCGATCGCGTCGCGGTGCCGGCCGTTGATCATCAGCTGTTCCGAACGGGCAGGTCGGCCTGGACGATCGCGCCGTCGACGCCGCCTCCGCTGCACGGGTGCCGAGGTGCGTCCCGTCGGCCACGGCCGACCGCAGGTATGTCGACCGTCCACACCTGACCCGGGTCGGGTGTGACCCTCGTCACCATTGACCCCGGAAGCCGCGGCGACGCAGGATCGGCCGCACTCCCCGCACCGGCCCGGCACGGGTGCCACCTATCCGGGGAGTGATAGCGAGGATCCGATGACGACGACCGCGCCCAAGCCTCCCGGTCCGACGACGGGAAGCGGCGAGAACTGGCTCGCCCGGCTTGCACTCCGCTTCACGGCCTTCACCGAGAAATGGCTGCCCGACGCGCTGGGCTTCGTCCTGGTGGGGACGTTCCTGATCTTCGCCCTCGGGCTGGTGTCCGGGGAGGACCTCCTCGGTGTGCCGGACAAACCCGGGGCGACGAGCGGGTACGGCCTGGTCGACGCCTGGGGGCAGGGATTCTGGTCCCTCATCACCTTCACCCTGCAGATGGCCATGATCGTGATCGCCGGCTACGCGGTGGCGGCCTCCCCGCCGGTCGGGCGCCTGATCGCGCGGATGGCGGCCCTGCCCCGGACCCCGCGCGGCGCCGTCGCGTTCACCGCCGCCGTCGCCATGCTCACCTCGTACGCGAACTGGGCGTTCAGCCTGATCTTCACCGCGATCCTCGCCAAGGAGGTCGCCCGCCGGGTCCCCGGCGTGGACTACCGCGCACTCGGCGCGATGGCCTTCCTGGGCCTCGGCACGGTGTGGGCCCAGGGACTGTCCGGGTCGGCCGCGTTGCAGGTGGCCAGCGCCGCGTCGAGCCCGGCGGCCGTGCAGAAGGTCATCGCCGAGGGCCGGGGCAGCGGGCTGATCCCCCTCACCGAGACCATCTTCCTGTGGCAGGGCGTCGTGGCCACGGCGGTCATCTTCGTCATCGGCGTCGGCATGGCCTGGTTCCTGGCCCCCTCACCGGAACGCGCGAAGACCGCGGAGCAGCTCGGCATCGACCTGGGCCCCGGCCTCGACCACCAGCGCCACGACAGCCGGCGGACCAGACCGGGCGAGTGGATCGAGTACAGCCCGGTCTTCACCGTCCTGCTGTTCGCGCTCGGGGCCTGGTACCTCGTCCGGCGCTTCGCGAACTCCGGTGGCAGCCCGCTCAACGCGCTCGACCTGAACACCATCAACCTGATCCTCATCCTGCTGGCGCTCGTCCTGCACTGGCGGCCGGCGAACCTCGCCCGCGCCGTCAAGGACGGCACGCCCGCGGTCTCCGGCATCCTGCTCCAGTTCCCGCTGTACGGCGGCATCTTCGGGATGATCGCCTACACCGGCCTGCACAAGACCATCGCCGGCTGGCTGGTGTCGGTGTCGAACGAGTTCTTCTACCCGGCCATGATCGCGGTCTACAGCTGCGTCCTCGGGGTGTTCGTGCCCAGCGGTGGCAGCAAGTGGGTGATCGAGGCCCCCTACGTCCTGGAGGCGGCCAACCAGCTCCAGGTCAACCAGGGCTGGATGGTCGTCGTGTACGACCTCGGCGAGGCCAGTGCCAACCTGCTGCAACCGTTCTGGATGCTGCCCACGCTCGCCGTCCTGGGGCTGAAGGCGCGCGACATCATGGGGTACACGTTCGCCATGTTCCTCGCCCTCTTCCCGGCCGTGCTGGTGCTGGTCACCGTCTTCGCCCGCACGCTCCCCTTCCCCTGAGCCCCTGCACGGGCGTACCGGTGACCGACCGGTACGCCGACGGCCCTCACGACGGCCCGCGCGTCCCGCTCAAGGAACGCGCGGGCCCCGTACGGGGCCGTCGGCCGGGTGGTCGGCTCAGACCTGCCCGTCGGTGAGGTCGGCGCGGGTGGTGCGGAGCTTGGCGAGGACCCGGGCGACGTGGTTCTCGACGGTGCGGGTGGAGAGGAACAGGGCGGCGGCGATGTCCTTGTTGGTGGCGCCGGTGCTGAGGAGGTCGCGGATCTGCTCCTCCCGGGGGGAGAGCCGGTCGCCGTAGCCGGCCCGGCCGCGCGGGTTGGGGGTCTGCCGGCCGAGTTCGCGAAGCCCTCGGTGGCAGCGGGCCGCGTCGGAGGTGGCGCCGAGGCGCTCGAAGGCGGCGATCGGCCCGGCGAGGCGGGTCTCCGTCTCGCCGAGGTCGGTGCGGGTGCGGGCGGCGCGTTCGGCGGCGAGGGCGGCCCGGTAGGGGCGGCCGATGTCGCTCCACTGTGCGGCCGCGAGGTCGAAGGCCGTCATCGCGGCGTCGGGGTCGGTGGCGGCCAGCAACAGGCCGCGGCAGTGGTGCTGTTCGGCGTCGGCGCCGGGCGCGTCGCGGCCTGCGGCGGCGGTGGCGTGGCGTTCGGTCAGGTCACGGGCCTCGTCGGCGCGGTCGAGGGCGAGGAGGGTTTCGACGGCGGTGGGGACGAGGTCCCAGGCGTAGCCCCAGGCCTCCTTGCGGTCGAGGAAGGTCAGGAAGTCGAGCGGGTCGGTCAGGGTCCGCCAGGCGGCCCGCGGGTCGCTGCGGGCGAGGTGGAGCCTGGCCCGGCCTGCGGCGGCGCCGAACAGGTCCAGGTGCAGTCCCCGCGTGAGCGCGGCGTCGAACACCGCGGCCGCCTGCGCGGTCAGACCCCGGGCGGCGGCGGTGAGACCCCGCACCGCCGCCAGCAACCCGCCGGACCGCAGGGGGTTGTCCGGGTGACGCTCGTGGAGGGCCGCCAGTCCCCGCTCGGCCTCGTCCCAGTGCCCGGACTGCCAGTCGAGCACGACCCGGAAGGTGTCCAGGTAGGGGTCCAGCATGGGCAGGTGGGTGCGCGGTGCCATGGCCCGCAGCTCCTCGACGGCGCCTGCGGACCGCGTGTCGTGCCCGACGCAGAGCCAGGTCTCGGCGATGCTGCAGACGCTGAAGGCCGTGGCCTGGAGCACGGGCACCTCGCCGTCGCGGGGCAGCGCCGCGAGGACCTCCGGAAGGGCCGGGTCCGCCACCACGCCCCGCAGGAAGATGCCGGCGACGTCCATGATCGGCCGGGCGTTGCGGCTCTCGGCTCCGGCCAGCAGGTCGTAGCCGCGCCGGACGAGGTCCCGCTGCTCGGCGAGCGTGAAACGGCCGGTCTGCGACAGGCCCAGGTAGCTCAGGATCCGGGCCGAGGTGACCGGGGTGCCGTCACCCACCTCCGCCAGGGCGGTGACGATCTCCTGCTCGCCCGCCAGGTCTCCGACCTGGTAGATCAGCAGCCCGCCGAGGCTCGTCCTGATCCGGCCGCGCACCTCCTCGGGCAGACCGGCCACGGTCAGGATCCTGCGCAGGATCCTGACCGTGGTGGCGGCCTCGGTACCGACCGAGGCCGTGTAGGACAGGGCCCAGGCGGCATGCGCGAGCTCCCGCGGGGTGAGGTCGGGCTGGTCGATGATCTCGTTCAGCAGCGTGGCGGCGGTACCCGTGTCACCGACCGCGGTGGCCTGGTCGGCGGCGGCCCGGGCACGGGGCAGCCAGGCCTTCCGGTCCCCCAGCGCACGGGTGTGGTGGGCGATCTGCACCAGCGGCGGCGGGTCCTGGGCCAGCAGCACCTCCAGGACCCGCCGATGGGTCCGGTTGCGCACCGGCCCCGGGAGGGCGGCGTAGACCGCCTCCTGAGCCAGGACGTGCGCGAATCCGTAGGTGTCCGGACCGACCTGCCGCAGCACCGCGGCGTCGAGCGCCTCCACGAGTGCCGCGTCGCCCCGCTCCTCGTCCAGCCCCGCCGCTTCGGCGAGCAGCCCGGTCCCCGCCGGGACGGACAGCACGGCCGCGGCGTCGACCAGGGCCGCCGCGTCGGGGCCCAGCCGTCCGGTCCGGTCCGCCAGCACCTCGCCGAGGCTCCGGGGCACCCGCAGGACGGCCGTGTCCGCGCCGTCCGGTGACCGTGCGAGGGTGATCAGGTCCTCCTCGATCACCAGTGGCAGGCCCCCACTGCGTTCCAGCAGGGTCCGCACCAGGGCCGGTGCCGGATCGCCGCCCAGCACCTCCCGCGCCATCGCCCGCAGTTCCGTCCCGCCCAGCGGGCCGAGCCGGATCTCGGCCCCGCCCGTGCCCGGCGGACGCCGGAACGGCACCCCCAGCACCGGCCGCCCGCCCGGCAGCTCCTCGCCCCGGTAGGTGAGCACCAGCGCGACGTCGCCCGGCATGTCCCGGGCCAGCAACAGCAGCAGTTCCCGGGTCGCCTCGTCCGCCCAGTGCACGTCCTCCACCACCAGCACCGCCGGCGCCACCGCCTCCAGCACCGTCCGCACCGCCGAGACCACCCAGAACCGTCCGGCTCCGGACACCGAGACCTCCGGCGGCAGGTCGGGCGGCGGCGCGGGCAGCGCGCCGGCGAGGTCCGGCAGCAGCGGCGCCAGCACGCCCGCCGAGGCACCCAGCCGCCCGGCCGGCGGCAGCCACGGCCCGATGCGGCGCAGCGCGTCGATCACCGGGCCGTACGCCAGCGGCTCCCGCAACGGATGACACCCGCCCGCCAGCACCCGCAGACCCTGCGCGCGCAGCACCGCCGACGCCTCCGCGACCAGCCGCGACTTGCCGATCCCCGCCTCCCCCTCCACCAGCACCACCGCCGGACGCGCCCCGGACACCGTGGAGAGCAGCGCCCGCAGCTCGCCCTCCCGGCCCGCGAACGCGACGCCGTGCACGCCGAGGAAGGCCATGCCGTCACCGAGGTCGTCCACAACCGGCTCCCGTCCTGCCCGCGGCCTTCCCTGGCG
The DNA here is from genome assembly GCF_040611255.1 of Kitasatospora sp. NPDC002965. Taxonomy (NCBI): domain Bacteria; kingdom Bacillati; phylum Actinomycetota; class Actinomycetes; order Kitasatosporales; family Streptomycetaceae; genus Kitasatospora; species Kitasatospora sp. NPDC002965. The sequence goes on from NZ_JBEXNT010000080.1 coordinate 34,941, forward strand.
GGAAGGATCTCGGTCTCTGCGTCCACGGTAGCCATCCCGGCGCAGGTCGGCGGAGCGGGGGCGCGTCCGTACGGGGGACGCCCGATCCGCGGGTGTACCGGCGGCCGGGCGTCGAGGCCGGGCCCGGCCGAGGGACCGCGCCCGGGTGGGGATCCGGTCAGGAGGGGGTGTGCGGGTGGGAGGTGCTGGGTGTGGTGCGGCCGCCGGCAGGCGCGTCGGCTCCGGGCGGGGGGATGGCCGGGGCGGTGGTTTCCGGGGCGGTGCGGGCCGTGGGGGCGGCGTGGGAGATGTCTGCGGGGGTGTCCGGTGCGGGGTCGGGCGGGGTGTCCTCGTGCAGGGCCCTGGTCTCGGCCTTCAGGATGCGCAGGGACTTGCCGAGCCCGCGCGCGGCCTCGGGGAGCTTCTTCGAGCCGAAGAGCAGCACGATCACGGCGAGCACGACGATGAGGTGCCAGGGTTCCAGGCCGTTGCGGAGCATGGGCGTCTCTCCTTGAGTGTCGATCCGGAGGGGCCGGGTGGTCGGCGCGGGGCGGCGGTCGCCCCGCGGCCCCGCGCCGACCGGGGTGTCAGGGGCGGGTGAGGTCGGTGATGGTGCACGTCTGCGTGTTCAGCACCAGACCGTCCCGGTTGATCCACTTGGCGGTGAGCGTCGCCGGGGTCACGGTGGTGTCGGCCGTCAGCTTGAGGAAGGTGTACGGCGCGTCCTTGCTCCACTTCACCGGGTCCGCCGGGTGCGCCGTCCACCGCGTCCCCGGCGGGAGCCCGGTGCTGGCGGAGGTGGTGACGTCGAACGTGGAACCGATGGTCCAGTCGTGGACGGGGCTGACGACGTACTCCCACATGTCGTAGCCGGCCGGCTTCGGGTCGGCCGGAGTCGCGTCGAAGTTCTTCACTACACGGGAGACGTGGATGTCACCGCTGAGCATGACGCAGCCGGAGATCCTCTCGGTCTTGATGAAGTCGAGGAGCTGGAGCTTCTCGTCCTTGTAGGTGTTCCAGTCGTCCTTTTCGTCGGTGATCTTGTCGTACCAGACCATCCCCGAGGCGAGGACTTTGAAGGTGGCCGTGCTCGCCTTCAGGGCATCCTTCAGCCACTTCGACTGGACGGTCCCCATGCAGACCCCGGTGGAGGTGTTGGAGAACCACCGCGGGTCGATGAGGAACACCTCGATCGGGCCGCGCCGGAACGACGTGTAGATGCCCTCACCGGGGCCCCGGCCGGTCAGGAGGCCGGTACCCCCGGTGACGTGGCCGAAGTTCGCGTTGGCGCGGTAGTCGACGAACGCCTTGCGGTACATGGTCTTCAGCGTCGATCGGCCGTCGGTGTCGTTTCCGGCGAAGTCGTGGTCGTCCCACGTCCCCCAGATCGGCATCGACGAGACCATTCTCGCGATCTCGGGTACGGCCAGGAAGTCCCGGTGGTGTCTGCGCACCCTGTCCAGCTCACTGGAGGCGCCGGAGAGGCCCATGTCGGCGTAGGGGGTGTCACCGAGCATGACGAAGCCCTCACAGCCCTCGGTCATGACCTGCTTCCACAGGTGGTTCGGCACGTTGTGCGCGCAGGAGCCCACACCCAGCGAGACCTTCGCAGCCACGCCCGCCGCCGGTGCGGTCCTGAACGAACCCTTCATCGGGACAGCCGGGGCGGCGGCCGTCGCGGACGTGATGTCGAAGGTGTACTCCGTGTTCGCCTGCAGACCCGACACGTCCATCAGGAGGGTGTTGTCGTTGTCGGTCGAGACGCTCGCGGTGACGGTCTTCACCACGACCCCGCCGGCCTTCACCTCGCACTTCCAGGTCGGGTAGGTCCCCGGGTCCACGCCCGGCCGTGCCCAGAGCCGGGCGGTGGTCTCGCTCACGTGGCCGACGAGCGGGCCCGCCTGGAGCGACGGCGTGACCGTCAGACTGGGCGCGCTGCCGGCCTTCGCCGACTTCACGTACCCGGTCAGGGCGTTGAAGAACCTGCGGCTGTCGTCGATGGCGGCCTCGCTCTGGGTCGGCGCGCCTGCCGTGTTGTAGCACTTGTCGATGGTGAGGCTGGAGACCAGGTATCTGCCCTTGCCGTCCACGGAGGACTTGCCGTCCGCAGCGACGATCTTGTCCTTGCCCTCCAACAGGGCCGCCGGGTAGCCCGACGTCCCCGAGACGCAGGCCAGGAGCACCCGCATCTCCTTCCAGGCGCCGAGCGACTCCCAGCTGGCGGTGACGGAGCGGCCGGCGAACACCTGGCCGGAGGCGTCCGCCGGCAGGACGGAGACCAGCGGGTGGGCGGTGGCCACCCGGTAGACCGTGTTGAAGTCGGCGTCGGTGCGCACCGCGAACATCGCGGTCGAGTTGTAGTCCCACTTCCAGATCGGCAGGTAGGGGACACCGACGCCGGGCTCGTCGGACTTGGCGAGGTCGAGCACCACCCCGCCGGCCCGGACGAATCTCCGCAGCGAGTCGGTGTGTGCCTTCACGTAGGTGCCGTAGGGGTTGGTGTTGTTGGTGCTGTCGTTGGTGAAACTGCCGAAGGCGATCAGGTCCACGGCCTGGGCCTGGGCGTCCGGTGCCTTGGTCAGGTCGAGATCGATCACGGTGAAACCGGCGTGCTCCAACAGCGTTCGGAGCCCGACGGCGTTCGTCCACCGGTCCGCGTACTCCAGCACCGCCGCACGCAGCCCCGACGAGGGGAGCGGGGCCACCGCCGCCGCGGCGGTGCCCGTCATGGCGCCGCCGGCGGCGACCGCCGCCGCGCCGACGCCCAGCAGTTGCACCGCCCTGCGGCGGCTGATCTCGGCGCGAACGCTGTCGGACAGGGTGGGGGAAGAGTCGTCCATGACTTCTCCTGTGTGAGGGTGTCGACCGATGCCGTCGAACCACGGCCCGCAAGCGGGCGTGGTCGAACGGGGGTGGGGTGGGTGCGCGCAGCCCGGTCGGCGGGGGTGGGTTGCGCGTGACACGTATGGGCGTTGCCCGCACCCGGACGGGGGTGTCTCAGGTCAGCCGGATGCGGCTCTGCAGCAGCTTCGACGGGCCGGTGGAGAAGGGGGCCGTCATCGGCGAATCGGGGTGGGGTGAATACCTGGAACTACATCGGCAGCGCAACAGCGCTGTCAATAGTCGTGCACCGGATATCCGTTCGCGGAATCGGGTGAGGCATATTCGCCTCGTACGGCCGGGACCTGACGGAACAAGCCCGGTTCCGGCCATACGATTTCGTTATCCGCCCCATCAGGAATTCGGGCCTTCCCGGGACTCGCGCTTTCGCCGAGCATCGGACCAGGGCTCCCGGGAGGGGCGTGTCGCGGTGCTGCCGTCGTACCCGAGGTGCGGGCCGGCGGGGCCCGTCGGCCCGCACCTCAGGTACGGCGCTCAGTAGCCGAGTTGGGCTGCGGTGAGTACGAGGGGGCCGATGACCGTCTTACCGGCTGCGTTGATCCAGGTGGCGGTCAGCTTCGCCTGCGTGGCGGTGCTGGTGTCGGCCTCCAGCTTGAGGAAGGTACGGGGCTCGGCGACCTTGTCCACGAGACCGACAGGAGGGGTGCCCACGTGGTGCACGTCGGCGGCCGTCTTGTCGTGCAGCGGGCTGACGACGAACTCCCACAGGTCATAACCGACGTTCGGGTCCCCGTGGTTCTTCAGGGTGCGGGAGACGTGGATGTCCCCGCTGAGCAGGACGCAGCCCTTGATGTTGTTGTCCCTGATGTGCTTGAACAACTCGGCCCGCTCGGCCTGGTAGGTGAACCAGTCGTCGCTCTCGGGGCCGGCCTTGTCGTACCAGGTCATTCCCGAAGCGAGGACCTTGAACTTGGCGGTGCTCGCCTTCAGCTTCCCGAACAGCCAGTCCTTCTGGACGCTCCCCATGCAGACCCGCGGGTTCGAACCCGAGTTGGAGAACCACCGCGGGTCGATGAGGAACACCTCGACCGGGCCGCGCCGGAAGGACGTGTAGATGCCCTCACCGGGACCCCGGCCGGTCACCGCCTGGGTCCCGTTGGTGGCGTGGCCGAAGGAGGCGTTGGCGCGGTAGTCGACGAACACCTGGCGGAACAGGTCCTTCTTCACGAAGGTGCCGTCGGAGCCGTTGGCGCCGTAGTCGTGGTCGTCCCACGTCCCCCAGACCGGCATCGACCTGACCAGGTGGTCGATTCCGGGCGCGGCCAGGAACTCCCGGTGGGTCCTGCGCGCCTTGGTCAGGACCTCGGTGTCCGTGGGGGGAGTGCCGCCCTTGAAGTTGAGCCCCCGGTCGGCGTACGGGGTGTCGCCGAGCATGACGAAGCCCTCACACTGGCTGTCCAAGATCTGCTTCCACACGGGGTTCGAGATGCTGTGTGCGCAGGAGCCCACGCCCAGGGTGAACTTGGTGGCCGCGGACGCCACCGGTGCGGTCCTGAACTTCCCGGTCAGCGGGACGGAAGGGGCGTCGGGCGTCGTACAGGTGATGGTGAAGGTGTAGTCCGTGTCCGGCGTCAGGCCCGTCACGTCGAACAGGACGGTCTCGTCGTTGTCGGCCAAGATGGTCCGGTCGGCGGGTTGGTTCACGGCCCCGCCGCTCACCTGGCACCTCCAGATCGGGTAGGCCGCCCGGTTCACACCCGGCCGTGCCCAGATCCGGGCCGTGGTCTCACTCACGTCGCCGACGAGCGGACCGGCCTTGGGCGACGGGGTGGTGGACACGCCGGGCGCGCTCGAAGCCCGCACCTTCTGCACGTACCCCGTCAGGGCGTTGAAGAAGGTGTGACTGTCCTCGATGGCGGCGGCGGACTCGACCGGCGTGGTGCCGTCCGCCGCGTAGCACTTGTCGATGGTGAGGCTGGAGACCAGATACCTGCCCTTCTCGTGCCTGCCCTCCACCAGGGCCGCCGGGAAGCCCGTCGTTCCCGGCACACAGGACAGGAGCACGCGCATCTCGGCCCAGGCCCCCAGCGACTCCCAACTGGTCCACAGCTTCTTCTCGTATCCCCCGTCGCTGCGCCGGGTCCGCCGGCCGGTGAGCACCTGGCCACTGGTGGCCGCTGCCGTGGACACCACCAGAGGCTTCACCAGCGGGTGGTTGGTGTCCACCGGGTAGATCGTGTTCGAGTCGTAGTCGGTGCGCACCGCGTGCATCGGGACCGCGTCGTACTGGTAGTCGAAGACCGGCAGGTAGGGAACGCCGACACCGGGCCGGTCGGGCTGGGCGAGGTCGAGGACCACTCCGCCGGCCTTGACGAAGGCCTGCAGCGACGCACGCTGACCCGTCTCGAAGGTGGAGTACGAGGACAGGGTGCCGGCGAAGCTGCCGAAAACGACCAGGGCCACCTCCTGCACACCGCTCGCGGTCGCCGCGGCCGCCGCGACCGCCGGGAGCTGCGTGGACGGCGCGGCCTGGTAGCGCACCCCCTGGTTCGGGTTCAGGGTGATCACGGCGAAACCGGCGTTCTCCAGCAGCGTCTTCAGCCCGCGGGCGTTGGTCTCCGCATCAGGTTCGTCCAGGACCGCCGCCACCAGCCCCGACCAGGGGCCGGCGTGCGCCTCCGCGGTGGCGCCGGTCATGGTGGTACCGGCGGTGGCCATCACCGCGCCGGCGCCCAGCAGCTGTACGACCCTCCGGCGGCTGATCTCGGAGGGGGTGCGGGAAGAGTCGTCCATGGTCTTCTCCTGAGGGGGTGTGTCAACCGGTGCCGTCGAACCACGGCCCCGGCAAGGGCGTGGTCGAGCGGGGTGGGGTGGGTACGGGAGACCCGATCGGTGGGGTCGACGGTGCGTGTCGCGCGGGGCGGCCGTCGGCGCCGGGGTGGGGGCGTCACGGGTCTGCCGGACGAGGGTCTGCAGCCGCTCGGGGGGCCGGTGCCGTTGAGGCAAGAACCGGCGAAACCGGGCGGGGCGACTGAGTCGAACTACAGCGCCAGAGAAACCGCGCTGTCAATACTCACGCCCCGGATATCCGTCCGCGGAATCGGGGACGGGGACTCTCTTCAAGATCCCGGGGAAGGGCGCGAGCGGCGGGTCACCGCTCCGGCCCCTCGGTCCGGTCCGGATCGATTCCTCCCGACGGCCGGGGTGTTCCCCGGGAATCCGCGACGGGTCGTCGAGGGGCGGGGATCCACCGGTCGCCGGCCACCGCGATCGCCCAGGGACCGAACGGACGGGGTGAAGTGTCGCCGCGTTCAGAGGAATTGGGGCCGGCGCCGCGCTCCGGCCGACCGGCGACCTCCGGCGGACCCGGAGCCTCCTGAACGTCCCGAGACCTCCCGTGCCGACATTCCCGACCGGGTGTCAGGCATCATCCCGGTCGATCCGGCCAGGGTGTTACCGCGCGGAAATCCGTGGGACACGATCCGGACTTCTCACGCCGACACCGGGCACGGAGCGCCCCCATACGATTCCGCTATCCACCCCATCACCATTTCGGGCCTTGCCACAGCCCTCCCCCTCACCAACCATCGGATCCCGCGCTCCCGGGGCGGGGGCGTAGCGCGATGCCGTCGCCCCGGGCCCGGGCCGCCGCTCTCGTCGGGACGGGACGCAGGTGCGCTCCGCCCGCGCGGCGGCGGCACTGCACACCACCCTCAGGACCACCCGGAGGCAGGGCCGCCATGACCGTCACCCGTCCACACCCCGAACACGTCCGCCCCGTACCAGACCGTGACCGCGCCACCGCCACGGTGCGGGGCACACCCGCCGAACAGCTCGGCGCCCTTCCCCGCGCACCGGGACAGGAGACCGCACGACGGCGTCCCGCCGCCGGGACGAGTGTCGTCGCCCTGGACGTCGGCGCGCGCTACATCAACGGGACCGTGATGACCGGCGACGGCCGGGTACGGGAGTCCGAGCGCTGGTACACCAGGCCGAACCGGGGCCCGGACGCCGTGCTCGACACCCTGCTCGGCTGCGCGAGCGACCTCGCCGCGCTGGCCTTCCGCCGGGGAATGCCGGTGGTGGCGGCCGGCCTCGTGGTCGGCGGATCCGTCGACCGGACCTCGGGCGTCGCCACGGTACCCCGACTGGGCTGGACGGGCACGCCGCTGCGCTGCTGGCTGGAGGAGCACCTCGACGTGCCCGTCGCCCTCGGGCACGCGGGGCACGCCGGTGCCGTCGCCGAGGGGAGGCTCGGAGCCGGCCGCGGGTACGACGCGTTCGTGTTCGTGGCATCGGGTGACCCGGTCCTGGCCTCGGTGCTGCGCGGAGGACGGTCCGCGGGGTCGGCGGCCTTCGCCCCGGGCGAGGACTCGCCGGACGACCGGACGGTGACACTGCGGAGCGCGGACAGCAGGGCGCTCACCGAGATGATCCTCGCCGCCGAGGTGGAGCGGGTGGTCGTCGGCGGACCGCTGCCGGCGGCGGACACGGCCCTGCGGCAGGAGATCGGCTCCACCCTGCGGAGGAGCCACCGGCGTGGGCCGCGCCCCGAGGTGGTCGTGGGCCGGGTGGGCGGCAGGGCGGCCTGTCTGGGGGCCGCCATGTTGGCCCAGGAGCTGGCCGGGAGCCACTGACGGCGCTCCCCTCCCTCCCCCGCCCCGTTCCCACACCGGGCACCGCGCACCGCGCACCGGGCTGATCCGTGCCTTCACCGGATCGTTGCCAAAGAGTTCTCAAAGGCCGCCTCAAGCTGCCGTAAAGCAGCGGTCCGCGCTTATGACCCGGATAACCGGATCGGGGGTTCCTCCCGATCCGTCAGGCCACCACCCTTGCGTTACCAACAGATACGCGCCATGTAAACGACAAGCTAAGGAGCCCCCGTGACCACCGGGAATTTCACCGTCAACGGCAGGACGTACGCCAGGCCCGTAAACCCGGTCGTCGTCATCTGCATCGACGGCAGCGAGCCGGACTACCACATCGAGGCGATGGCGGCCGGTCGGATGCCCTGGCTGAGCAAGGTCCTCGAAGACGAGGGGACCTCGTGGCCGGCCCACTGCGCGATGCCCGCCCTCACCAACCCCAACAACGTGTCCATCGCCACCGGCCGGCCGCCGGCCGTACACGGCATCAGCGGGAACTACATCTTCGACACCGGACTCGGTGAAGAAGTCCTGATGAACGACAAGCGGTTCCTGCGCGCGCCCACCCTCCTGGCGGCGGCGAACGAGGCCGGCCTGGACGTCGTCGTGGTCACCGCGAAGGACAAGCTGCGCCGGCTGCTCGGCGCCGGTCTCGTCGAGGAGGGCCCCTCGCTCGACGGGTCCGGCGAGTTCGTCCCCCCCTCGCGCCGGGGCATCTGCTTCTCCGCCGAGAAGGCCGATCTGGCCACCGTCGAGGAGAACGGAATCGGTGACGTTCTCGACCTGGTCGGAAAGCCGCTCCCGACCGTATACTCGGCCGACCTCAGCGAATTCGCGCTCGCTGCCGGCGTGAAGATTCTCGAAACCCGCGGCGCCGACCTGATGTACCTGTCGCTGACGGACTACATCCAGCACAAGAACGCGCCGGGTACCGAGGCCGCCAACGACCTCTACGAGAAGATCGACCACTACGCGGGTCGGCTGGCCGAACTCGGTGCGACCGTCGTGCTCACCGCCGACCACGGCATGAGCGCCAAGACCGACGACCAGGGCCGCGCCCAGGTCGTCTTCGTCGAGGAGGAGGTCCGACGCATCCTCGGTGTCCCCGCGGACGCCGAGGCCGAGGGTCTGCGGGTCATCCTGCCCATCACGGACCCGTACACGGTGCACCACGGCGCGCTCGGTTCCTTCGCGAGCGTGTACCTCCCCGAGGGCGCGGACCGCGACGCCACGATCGACGCCCTGCGCGCCATCGGGGGCATCCAGGAGGTGCACGGCCGCGAGGAGGCGGCCGAGCGCTTCGCGCAGCCCGCCGACCGCATCGGCGACATCGTGGTCCTCGCCGAGGCCGGCACCGCCCTCGGCCGCTTCCCCGCCTGATCCTCAACGGCACCACCGCCCCCGGCCTGGCCGCCCGGGCCGCCGAGACGCTCCGGGCGGCCCGGGTCACCGTCACCCGGGTGCGCAGCGCGAGC
>NZ_JBEXNT010000081.1:0-43837 GCF_040611255.1 Kitasatospora sp. NPDC002965
GGCGCGCCCGCCCGGGCGCCGGCACGCCCGACCCCGTCCCGGGGGGGGGCCCCCGGCGCATGAGCGCGGGTCCCGCCCCCGTTCTCGGGTACGGACGGACCTGTGGTCACCAGCGGTACCAGCGGTGGCGGCGACCGGAGGAGTGCGTCCCGCGGGCGACGAATCCGACCAGCCAGAGCACCAGGACGATGATGGCCACCCACCAGAGGATCTTCACCGCGAAACCTGCCCCGAACAGGAGCAGGGCCAGCAGCAGGACGAGAAGAAGGGGAACCATGAGTCGACCTCCGTAGTCAGTGTCGGAGGACCGTCTGCCCGGCTGATCAGCCCGTATTCATGGGAATCTTCCCGTCCGACGAGGGCAGAGGACGGGGTCGGGGCCAGGGCGTCAGCCCTCCCCGGGAAGGGTGACGGTGAAGTGGGCGCCGCCTTCGGGACCGTGGCCGCGAAGGGCGAGAGTGGCGCCGAGACGCTCGGCGAGGCGTTGGGCGATGGCGAGACCGAGGCCGGTGCCGGTGGGACGGGTGGCGGCGTAGCGGTCGCGCAGGGCGCCCGGTCGGAAGGCGATGCGGACGTCGTCCTCGGTGAGGCCGGGTCCGCCGTCGCGGACCTGTAGTTCCACCTGGCCCTCGGGGGTGCGCCGGAGGGCGAGGACGACGGGTGCACCGGGCGGGGTGTGACGGACGGCGTTGGCGAGGAGGCCGTCGAGGAGCTGGCGGACGCGGAAGGCGTCGGTGGCCGCGGTCACCGGTTCGTCGGGGTGTTCCAGGCGCAGGTCCAGCCCTTGCCGCCGGGCCTGCTGGGTCCAGGCCCGCGCGGTCTCCCGGACGAGGGCGTCGAGATCGGTGGGTTCCCGGGTGATGTGGAAGTCGTCGGCGTCGAGGCGGGCGAGTTCGAGGAGATCGGTGACGAACCGGTCCAGGCGCCCGGTCTCGGACAGGAGGATCCGTCCGACCTCCTCCTGCTGTCCGGGTTCGACCACACCGTCGGCGAGGGCCTCGGCGTAGCCGCGCAGCGCGGTGAGGGGGGTGCGGATCTCGTGGGACACCGAGGTCAGGAACGCGCGCTGGCGGCCTTCGCTCTGTTCGAGGGCGGCGCCGAGGGTGTTGAGGGCGCGGGCCACCTCGCGGGCCTCGGTGGGACCGTGGACCGCGCAGTGCAGGTCGCGCTCGCCCCCGGCGAGCCGGTGGGCGACGGCGGCGGCGTCCACCAGGGGGCGGGCGATCCGCCGGGCGAGGAGGGCACCGGCCAGCGCCGCCCCGACCAGCCCGGCGACCAGGGGAAGGGTCAGGCCCGCGCGGATCCGGTCGGCGGCGGCGTCGACTTCGGTGAAGGGCTGGGTGAGGACCACCGCGCCGTCGCGTGCCGGGCGGCCCTCCAGCAGGACGCGCGCGCCACCGAGCACGGCCGTGGTGGAGATGTCCTCGCCGGCCAGCAGGGCGTCCCGGTCGGCCGGGGTGACGGCACCGGCCGACGGGCCGGCCACCTGGCCGTCGGGGGCGATCACGGCGACCTGGACACCGGTGGCCCCGGTCAGCCGCTGTGCCTGGTCGAGCAGCAGCACCGACAGGTTGGGGGCGACGGACAGCACGGCTGCCTGGCGGACCAGCCGTTCCCGGTACTGGGCCTCGGCGTTGGACCGGGCCGTCCGCCAGCCCGCGAACCCGGCCAGCAGCACCGCCACGGTCGCCACCACGGTGGCGAGCAGGACCAGGTTTCCGGTCAGCGAACCGCCCGGCGTACGGCCGCGCGTACGGCCGCGCGTACGGGCAACCGGTCCTGTACGGGCACCCGCTCGCGTCAGGGCCGGCGGGCGCAGCCTCACCGCCCGTCGTCCTGGGCGCTGTAGCCGACGCCGCGAACGGTCCGGATCGGGCTGGCGTCGCCGAGCTTGGCCCGCAGCTGGGACACGTAGACGTCGACGACCCGGCTGTCCCGGTAGTCGGCGTGCCCCCAGACCTGTGAGAGCAGCTGGTCGCGGCCGAACACCCGGCCCGGCCGGGCCAGCAGATGGGCCAGCAGGTTGAACTCGGTGGTGGTCAGTTCCACCGGCTCCCCGTCGCGGTGCACGGTGCGGCGCTCCGGGTCCAGTCGAAGCCGTCCGACGCTGTAGGCGCCGACGGCCTGCGGTCCGGCGGTCCGGCGCAGCACCGCCTTCACCCGGGCGACCAGCTCGCGCGGGGAGAACGGCTTGGTGACGTAGTCGTCGGCGCCCAGTTCGAGGCCGAGGATCCGGTCGGCCTCCTCGTCGCGCGCCGTCACCAGGACGACCGGCGTCCAGTCGTCGGCGGCACGCAGGCGGCGGCAGATCTCGGTGCCGTCCAGGCCCGGGAGCCCGATGTCCAGGACGACCGCCACCGGCCGCAGCCGCCGGACCGCGTCCAGACCGGCCACCCCGTCGCTCTCGGTGTGCACCCCGAAGCCCTCGCGGGCGAGGTAGAGGCGTTGGAGGTCGGCGATGTGGCGCTCGTCCTCCACGACCAGGACCAGGCCCTTGCTCGGTGTCATCGCCGTCCTCTTCCGACCTCCGCAGCCGCGCACGCTCCGGTCGCGGGTCTCGAACTGCTCCGATGCTAACGCGCCGAACGGGTCGCTCCGGGGCGCCGCCGGTGATCCTTACATGCCCCGAACACTCGCCGAACCCGCCGCTTGCAGCCCCGGTCCAGCCTGTTCCCGGGCCCCCGACCGGCGGGCCCCGGACGCGAAGGAGGGCACCGGTGGTCACGGATCCGAGGGCGCTGGTGCTGGCCGGCGTGGCGGCCACGGCCGTCCTGCTCGCCGCCGGCGCGGAGTTGCTCGCCCGGACCCGCAGCCGTCCGCGCACCCGCGGCCTCCGCCGCCGGACCTGAGCCCGCGTGCCGAGCCCGGGGCCGACCCACGTCATCCCGAATCCCGAGCCGTCCCGAGCCGTCCCGAGCCGTCCCGAGCCGTCCCGAGTCATCCCGAGGAGAAGCATGACCCGCAGTCCCGCCCCACCCCGTTCCCCGGCACCCTCACCCGGCCGGCTGCGCCGGATGCTGCGCCCCGCCACCCGGCGCGGCCGGATCGCGCGCGCTGTCGCGGTGCCCGTGGCCACCGTCCTGGTCCTCGCCGCCGGTGCGGAGGTCGCCGCCGGGCACGTACTGGAGAGCCGGATCGCCGAGAGTACGGCGAAGGCCCTCGGTGCCCCGGTGGAGGTGGACACCGGCAGCGGTCCGGCCCTCGTCAAGATCCTCGACCGGCGGCTGGAGCACGTCACCCTGAGCGCCGACAACGCCCGGCTCGGCGGCTTGAGCGGCGCCTCGGCCCGGATCACGCTGACCGACGTGCGGTTCGCCGCGTCCGTACCCAGTGCGGCCGGGGTGTCGGCGCAGATCACGATCCCCGCCGACGCCCTGGCCGCCACCGTGCGCGACTCCGGCCAGAGCCTTCCGGTCGGTGCCGCCCGCACCGATCCGGCCGCCGGCACGATCGAACTCGGCCTGGGCTCCGGCGGCACCGGCCGGCTCACGCTCAAGCCCGCCCTCACCGACGGCAGGGTGACGATCACCGCCACCGCGCTCGAATTCCTCGGCCGCACGATCACCGGTCCCCAGCTCGACCGGATCAACGAGCGCCTCACCGCCAGGAAGCAGGGCGGCGGCTACCCGCTGGGCCTCTCGCCCACCGCCCTCGCCGTCACTCCGACCGGCCTCGCCCTCACCCTCTCCGCAGGCCCGACCACCCTGAAGCACTCGTGAACCGGGAGCCGTCGCCGACCATGCCGCAGAACCCCTCACCCCAGCCCCGACCGGCCGCGCCCGCCGCGCCCATCACGCCCGCCACGCCCGTTCGCCGGACGCGCCGCGCCAAGCTGCGCCGCCGCCTGCTCGCGGTCGTCGCAGGCGTTCTCGTCCTGGCGCTCGGCGCCGCCGCCGGTCTGCTCTGGCTGGCCGCGGGCAAGATCGTCAGCCCCATCGACGACACCCCGTTCAACACCCGCGTCCTCGCCTCCGGCCCCGGCACGGTGACCCTCCCCGCCACCACCGACAGCCGCTACGCCGGCACCTACGGCCTGGTCTGGCAGGACACCGCCGACCGCCGCCACCACGGCGTCCTCGGGTCCGTCCTCACCACCGACGGGGACACCGTCACCAGGGAGCTCACCGCCGACACGGTGCCCACCCCCGGCGCCAAGGCGAAGATCATCGTCACCGTCTGGAACTCCGACCCCCGGCAGGCCGCCGGGCTCGACTTCCAGGACGTCACCTACCCCGGCGAACTCGGCCCGATGCCCGCCTGGTTCGTCCCCGGCACCGGCACCACCTGGGCCATCCAGGTCCACGGGCTCGGCGCCGGCCGCGCCGCCGGACTGCGCACCATGCCCCAGCTGCACGAACTCGGCCACCCCGTCCTCGACATCACCTACCGCAACGACCCCGGCGCCCCCAGGGACAGCAGCGGCAGGCGCCACTTCGGCGACACCGAGTGGCGCGACCTCGACGCCGCCGTCCGGTACGCCCGCGGCCAGGGGGCCACCGATGTCGTCCTGATCGGCTATTCCATGGGCGGGGCCGTCGTGGAGACCTACCTCCAGCGCGCCGCCGACACCGGCGCCGTCAGCGCCGTCGTCCTCGACTCGCCCGCTCTGGACTACCGCGCGGCCCTCGACTCCATCGTGACCGGCCTCGGCCTGCCCGCACCCGTCGCCGCCCTCGAGACCGGGATCATCGGCCTGCGCGCGGACGTGGACTTCGACGACATCGACGCCCTGGCCGCCAACCGGCGCACCGGCGGCCCCGAGCAGCCCGTCCTGCTCTTCCACGGCACCGGCGACAGCGTCGTGCCCTACGCCACCAGCGCCGAGTTCGCCCGCGACTGGCCCGGCAAGGTCACCCTCGTCACCGTCGAAGGAGCGAGCCACACCGGTGCGTGGAACGCCGATCCCGCCGCCTACGACAAGGAGCTCGCCGCCTTCCTCACGCAGCACAGGCGAACACCTGACGCCGTGCGGCCCGCAGGACCGTGACCAGCGGGCCGCACGGCAAGGCGGACGGACTCCGCGGTCCGTGGCGCGGGACGGAGGCAGGATCCGCGAGGAAGACCCGGGTTCCGTATCAAGGCGCCACCACTCGGAGGAAGATGATCCGATGAACCACGTACCGGAGGACGCCGGCAGGCGACACCGCATCTTCGTGTGGGCCGCCTGGAACCGCCACGAGGCGACCTGCCACGTACGGCGCATCATCAACGTGAGGAAGCCGGACGGCACCTTCGCCGGTCGGAAGGACAGCCCGGGCAACAAGAAGGTCTTCGGGTTCCGGACCGGCCCCCTCGCCCGCAACACCGACGAAGCCGCCGTGCTGGGCGTGCTGGCGGGCATCGTGGCCGCCGAACACTCGGACGACGTGACGATCGTCCTGGCGTCCCGGACCGCGGACGACCTGCTCCAGCACGTCCGTGACACCGGCGAGTTCCCGCTGCCGCACCCCCTCGCCGAGACCCTGCTCGGATGGACCGGCCGACGGCTCTCCCGCGCGGTCCAGAGCGTCGAACCTCCGACCCACCCCACGTTCGCCGGCCTCCACCGCGCGGCCGAGTCGTCGCACCTCGGGCCCGGCGTCCTCAAGACCCTTCCCGAGGTGTGTCAGTACCTCGCCACCGGCCGCCTCGGCCCGCTGGAGGATCCCCGGAGGACCGACGCCGACGGGTGCCGGTGCGGGAAGGTCCGTTACGACTCCTGGGATCTCGCCCTGGAGGCGCTCCTGGCCATCACGAGTCGGCGTGATCTCGGCTACTACCCGAAGCGGGTGTACGCGTGCCCGACGAGTCGCCAGTGGCACCTCACGAGCCGGGCGACCGAGGGGCCGGTCGGACGGTCCGGCCCCTCGGCCCGGTGATTCCGCCGGCGCCGCCGCTGCCGGCCGCGGACGGCCGAACGCACAGCGGTCCCCATGACGTCGATGCTCCCGCTGCCTGCCGAGAGACAGTCGGTCGATAGGACGACATGCATCTGTTCATCTTTTGCGCAGGTATGAGCTCCTAGGAGTACAGGCCGGCGACGAGCGTGTCAACGAACCCGGCCGATCCCTGCCCGCAGGACACTTGATCCCCGGCCCAAGCCCGTTCGCATCAAGTGGACGGCACCCCGCCGGACATCCCCGTGGAGGCGCGGGAGGGGGCGATCGATCCTTGGCGAAGGAGAATCGATGTCTTGCAGTCCTGTGTCACATCTTTGCTCTTTCCTATGGACTTCATGCGATGACCGACCGTAGTCTCTCGCCTCGGCGGCAGCCCCCGCGCCGCTCCCCAACTCCCGCTGCGCTCCGCTCCGTTCACCGGGCGCCCCGCCCGTGGCGACGGCCGACCGCGCGGGCTCGCACCCCACCGCCACCACCCCACCGCCACCACCCCGTCATCACCCCCACGACCGGCAAGGATGTGCTGACTCCATGCAACGACAACGCCGCCCGCAGCCACGGATCCGGTTCCGGAACGGCCTCGCCGCGTTCACCGCCGTTGCGGTGGGCGCGGCCGGCCTGTTCACCGCGGCCGCCGTCACGACGGCCGCCCCCGCCCACGCCGCCGCGGTGCCGACGCTCTCCCCGCTGGACGTCCCCGCCCGGGGCGCCACCGTCCCGTTCAAGGAGCAGGAGGCCGAGTACGCGGCGACCAACGGCACCGTGATCGGCCCCGAGCGGGCGTACGGCACGCTCCCCTCCGAGGCCTCCGGGCGCCAGGCCGTCACCCTCGACGCCCCCGGCGAGTACGTCGAGTTCACCCTCACCGCACCGGCCAACGCGATGAGCTTCCGGTACTCCCTCCCGGACAGTGCGGACGGCCGGGGCCGGGACGCCTCGCTCGGCCTCCTGGTTGACGGGGTGAAGCTGAAGGACCTGCCGGTCACCTCCAAGTACGGCTGGTACTACGGGGGGTACCCGTTCAACAACAACCCCGGGGACACCAACCCGCACCACTTCTACGACGAGACCCGGACCATGTTCGGCTCCTCGCTGCCGACCGGCACCAGGATCCGGCTGCAGGTCACCTCGACCGCGCAGTCGCCGACCTTCACCGTCGACCTGGCCGACTTCGAGCAGGTCGCGCCACCGATCGCCGAACCCCCCGGCGCCATCGACGTCGTGGCCGACTTCGGCGCCGACCCCACCGGAGCCGCCGACAGCACCGCGAGGTTCCAGGCCGCGGTAGACGCCGGCCAGGCGCAGGGTCGGACGGTCTTCGTCCCGCCGGGCAGCTTCACCCTCTACGACCACGTCGTGGTGGACGGCGTCACGCTGGCCGGCGCCGGGCCCTGGTACAGCGTGCTCGGCGGACGCGACCCGGTGAACCGGAACCGGGCCGCCGGCATCTACGGCAAGTACGCCCCCGGCGGCGGGTACGGCGGGGCGGTCCGCCCGCACGAGTCGAACGGCCCGAGCCGCAACGTCACCCTCAAGGACTTCGCCGTCATCGGCGACATCAGGGAGCGCGTCGACGACGACCAGGTGAACGCCATCGGCGGCGCGATGAGCAACTCCACCGTCGACAACCTCTGGATCCAGCACACCAAGGTGGCCGCCTGGATGGACGGTCCGATGGACCGCTTCACCCTCAGGAACAGCCGCATCCTGGACCAGACCGCCGACGGCGTGAACTTCCACACCGGCGTCACCGGCTCGACGGTCACCAACACCTTCGTCCGCAACACCGGCGACGACGGCCTCGCCTCCTGGCCGGAGCGGGTGCCCAACGTCGGCGACAGCTTCACCCGCAACACCGTGGTCCTGCCGATCCTGGCGAACAACGTCGTCACCTACGGCGGCAAGGACTTCACCATCTCCGACAACGTGATGGCCGACACCGTCACCAACGGCGGCGGCCTGCACATCGCCAACCGCTACCCGGGGGTCGGCTCGGGCAACGGCACCGCCGTGGCCGGGACCATCAGCGCTGCCAGGAACACCCTGATCCGGACCGGCAACAGCGACTACAACTGGAACTTCGGCGTCGGCGCCATCTGGTTCAGCGGCCTCAACGAGCCGATCAGGGGCGCGCACATCACCGTGACCGACACCGACGTCCTCGACAGCTCCTACGCGGCGATCCACACCATCGAGGGCGCGTCCGAGGGCATCGAGTTCACCAACACCACCATCGACGGGGCCGGCACCTACGCGATCCAGGCCCAGGCCGCCGCCGACATGCGGTTCACCAACGTGACCGCGAAGAACATCGCCCAGAGCGCCACCCCGACCCACAACTGCGTCGGCGCCGGATTCAAGGTCACCGACGGCGGGGGGAACTCCGGCTGGTCCGGCTCCACCTGCTCCGGCCTGTGGCCCGCCCCGCGGTTCACCTACGGCGGCCGTCCGACCGGCGGAACCCCGACGCCGTCCCCCACACCGAGTGTGCCCACCACCCCGGCGACCCCCTCCCCCACCGCGCCCTCGCCGACGACCACCACCCCGACCACACCGCCGGCCTGCGATCCCGGCACGGGCAACCTGGCCCGGGGCAAGAACACCACGGCCACCAGCCGCAACCAGACCTACACCGCCGCCAACGCCGTGGACGGCGACGCCGCCACCTACTGGGAGAGCGCCAACGACGCGTTCCCCCAGGCGCTGACCGTCGACCTCTGCGCCGTGACCGGCGTGGGCAGCGTCACCGCCAGGCTCCCCGCCTCGTGGGGTGCACGCACCCAGACCCTCTCCGTCGAGGGATCCGCCGACGGCACCGCCTTCACCACCCTGGCCCCCGCCGCCGGGCGCACCTTCGATCCGGCCGGTGGCAACGCCGTCACCATCGGGCTCCCCCGCAGCAACGCCCGCTTCGTCCGGGTGACCGTCACCGGGAACACCGGCTGGCCGGCCGCCCAGCTCGGCGAGCTGGAGATCCGGGCCACCGGCGCGACCGCCACCCCGACGCCCACTACCACACCCACCACGCCGACCACCACACCCCCGGCCGGAACCAACCTCCTCGCGGGCAAGCCCCTCACCGCCACCGGCTCGGTCGGCGGCTACGGCCCCGGCCAGGCCGACGACGGCGACACCGGAAGCTACTGGGAGAGCACCGGCCACGCCTTCCCGCAGTCGCTGACCGCCGACCTCGGCGCCCCCACCGCCGTCGGCCGGCTGGTGCTGAAACTGCCGCCGGCCCCCGCCTGGACCGCCCGGACCCAGACCCTCGCGGTGCTCGCGAGCACCGACGGCACGACGTGGACCACGGCCAGGGCCGAAGCCGCCTACCGCTTCGACCCGGCCACCGGCAACACGGTCACCCTCGCCGTACCGGGCACCACCGCACGTCACCTGCGGCTCTCGTTCACCGGCAACACCGGCTGGCCGGCCGCCCAGCTCGCCGAGTTCGAGGCCTACACCTCCTGACCCCGCCCCCCCGGGGCAGAACCCGAAGGGCCGCAGGCCCCGCCGTTCCGATGGACCGGAACGGCGGGGCCTGCGGGCGCGAAGGGCCGCGTGCGGTCAGCCGGCGGCGGGGGCCGGCCCGGTGGAGCTGCGTACGACCAGCTCCGGCTCGAACAACAGCTCGTCGTGGGTGATCCTCGCGCCTGCGATCTCCCCCGCCAGGAGATCCACGGCCGCCCGGCCCATCGCCTCGATCGGCTGGCGCACCGTGGTCAGCGGCGGATCGGTGCAGGTCATGAACGAGGAGTCGTCGTAGCCGATCACCGACACGTCGCCGGGCACCGACAGGCCCGCCCGGCGCACCGCCCGCACCGCGCCCAACGCCAGCGGGTCACTGGCACAGACGATCCCGGTCACCCCCTCGCCCAGCAGCCGCGTGGTGGCCGCCTGTCCCCCCTCCAGGGTGAACAGCGCGCGCTTGACGTGGCTGTCCGGCAGTTCCAGGCCCGCCGCGGCCGCGGCCCGCCGTGCCGCGTCCAACTTCCGCTGGGACGGCACGTGGTCCGCCGGCCCCAGTACCAGGCCGATCCTGCGGTGGCCGAGCTGCCGCAGGTGCCCCATCGCCTGCTCCACGGCCACCGCGTCGTCACAGGAGACCCGCGCGAAGTCCAGGCCCTCGATCGCCGCGTTCAGCAGGACCGTCGGCAGACTGCGCTCCGCCAACCGCTCGTAGTGGTCGTGGACGGCGTCGGCCTGCGCGTACAGACCACCGAAGAACACCACCCCCGACACCTGCTGGGCCAGCAGCAGGTCCACGTAGTCCGCCTCCGAGATCCCGCCCGCAGACTGCGTGCACAGCACCGGGGTGAACCCCTGCCCGGCGAGCGCGCCGCCCACCGCCTCCGCGAAGGCCGGGAAGATCGGGTTCTGCAGCTCCGGCATCACCATGCCCACCAACCGTGCCCGCTCACCGCGCAGTTGGGTGGGGCGCTCGTATCCCAGCACGTCCAGCGCCGTCAGCACCGCCGCCCTGGTCGTCTCCGAGACGCCGGGCTTCTCGTTCAGCACCCGGCTGACCGTGGCCTCGCTGACCCCGACCTTCTTCGCCACCTGGGCCAGTCGTCGTGTCATGCGGCCATTCTAGCTCCGCCACGCAAGGAAATTGCATGGTCTTGCGACGAAGACGCAAATTCCAACGGGCGATCGGACAGGAACCGCACGCCGCTTGCCGAACCCTGCAAGCCCTGAGCCCGGCCTACCAGGTGGGGCGCCGCGCCGGAACGCAAGGACCGCCGGGAGGTCGGAGACCTCCCGGCGGCACCGGACCACCCGCGGCCGGGCGGTTCCCCTCCCTCCCTACGGGTTGACCTTGATGGTGAACGTCGAGGTGGTGTTGCGGATGTTCTGGTGGTTGTCGCTGAACCGCAGGTGGTCGAAGGTCACCGAACCGACCGCCGGGCCCTGCCCCGGTTCGGGCAGCTCGTTGGCCCAGACGCCGATCCCGGACCTGGCGTCGGAGGCGTCACCGCTGCGCCGCGCGCCGGAGATCGAGATGTTGCTGAACACCGTGTCGGCGACCGGGAACTGCGGCTGACCGCCCACGTAGTTGGTCTGGAACATGATGCCGCTGTACGTCGGGTCCACGATGTCCACGTCGGTGACCCTGATGCCCTGGAACACCTTCGAGGCCGAGAACACCCAGATCGCCGGGAAGACCTGCGCCCCCCAGAAGCGGCCGCCGGCCCGGACGACGGAGATGTTCTTCAGATCGGTCGTCGGCGAGGCGCCGAAGCCGTTCATCGGGTACCCGAAGTCCAGCGAGGAGATGGTGATCCCCGAGTAGACCAGGGTGTCCGCGATGTAGATGTTGCGGAAGGTGTTGGCGTACCCGCCGTAGACCGCGACGCCGGCGGCCCGCCAGGTCAGGATCGAGGTCAGGTTCTCGAAGACGTTGTTCTTCTCGTCCGCCCCGCCCGCGTCGATCGCCGAGAACAGCGCGAAGGAGTCGTCCCCGGTGGCCCGGGCCTCGTTGTTGGAGACCAGGTTGTCGGTCGAGCCGTTGGTCATGTTGACGCCGTCGGCGAAGGTGTTGCGGATCCGGGAGTTGGTGATCTTCATCCGGTCCGTGTTGGCGCCCCAGTACAGGCAGACCATGTGCTCGGTCCAGATGTCGTCGATGGTGATGTCGGCGACGTTGGCGAAGTCGAAGACCTTGCCGGGGCCGTCGATGCGGGAGGTGTAGTTGCCGAAGTAGGCGAAGCCGGTGAAGGTCGAGCCGTTGGCCGAGGCGTCGGCCCGGAATCCGACGTCGGTGTTGGACTGCGAGGACGGGGCGTGGAACCGGGTGAACCAGGGGCCCGCGCCGACCACCCTCACCGCCTTGCCGTAGACCTGGAACTTGCCGGCGGTCTGGTAGTCCCCCCTCGGGAGGTAGACGCCCACCAGGGCGCCGGTGGTGTCCATCCGGACCCGGTCCAGAGCCGCCTGCACATCGCCGTGGGTGAAGCCGGTCGGCACCGCGTACCGGGCCGGGTCGGGGTTGGGGAGCTGGGTCGCCTGCTCCAGGCTGACGAAGTCGATGGCGTACGTGGTGCTGTTGCCGGCGTCCTTCTGAAGCTTGATCCTGCTGCCGGCCGGGAGCGTGGTGCCGAGCAGCAGGTTCGCCTCGTCGTAGACGTGCCGGGGGCCGCCGGCGCCGGGCGAG
The DNA here is from genome assembly GCF_040611255.1 of Kitasatospora sp. NPDC002965. Classification (NCBI taxonomy): domain Bacteria; kingdom Bacillati; phylum Actinomycetota; class Actinomycetes; order Kitasatosporales; family Streptomycetaceae; genus Kitasatospora; species Kitasatospora sp. NPDC002965. The sequence continues at coordinate 12,031 of NZ_JBEXNT010000081.1, forward strand.
TTGCCCGGACCGGTCTCGCTGCCGTACAGCCAGGAGTACTTGGAGGTGAGGTCGAGGGCCTTGAGGAAGACCCCGTCGACGTAGACGTCGAGTTTCGCGTCGATGCCGTCGCCGCCCGGCGCGTCCGGGATTGAGAAGCGGGTCACCAGGGTGTTGGTCGGCGCCTTGGTGGTGAACTCGACCGAGGCGCCGGTCGTGTTCAGGGTGACGGCCTTGCGGCCGGAGGCCTCGCCCGCGAGGTCGCCGACGGTCCGGTTGGGCCCGACCACCGCGGCGCCGCCGGCCAGCACGCCGTCCTCGGCCTCGTAGGTGTCGAACGGCAGGTTGGCGCCGCGGCCGACGAACAGCGACTGGGTGGAGGTGTTGTTCGCCTGCTTGACCGGCAGTTCGTCGGCGTCGGTGGCGATGACCGTCCTCACGGTGTACCGGCCGTTGCCCGCCGTCCAACTGCCCAGGCTCACCGGGGCGCCGGTGGCACCGGGCGCGATGACGCCGGTGTGGCTACCGGTCAGGGTCCTGACGACCGCACCGGTGGCGTCGGTCACCGTCAGGCCGATGCCGTGGGCGCCGCCCGCCGAGGCGGTCGTGCCCTGGTTCTTGACCGCCACCGAGAACGTGACCTCGTTGCCGCTCGCCGGGTTGCCCGGGGTCCAGCTGACGGGCGCGGCGACCAGGTCGGAACTGGCGACCTGGCTCACCACCAGCGGGGCCGGCGCGGTGTGGGTGTTGTTGGTCTCGTCCCGTTCGATGACGGCGCCGGCCGGGTCGGCCTCGGCTCGCAGCTGGTAGCTGCCCGCGTTCTGCGGGCCCGTCCGGACCGAGACGGTCGCGGAGGCACCGGCGGCCAGGGGGCCGAGCTGCGCGGTGCCGGCCTTGGCGCCGCCCAGGTGGAGGTCGACGGCGGTGGCGGCGGAGGCGGCCGTGCCGGCGTTCCTCACCGTCGCCGAGAGCGTGAGCGGGTCGGTCTCCACCGGAGCGGCCGGAGAGGCCGAAACCGCGGTGACCGTGAGGTCGGGGTTGGGCGCCGGGGTGCCGATCACCTGGAACTCCGCGATCTGCCCGGCTCCGGCACCCGAGTTGGCGGTGATCCGCAGGCGGACGTCGGCCGCGGTGGCCGTCAGCGGGATCGTCACCGTGTTGCCCGAGGCCGGGGAGAACGTGTAGGGCTTCGCGGCCACCAGGCTGGTGAATCCGGTCGCGCTCTGCTCCCGGCCGAGTACCTCCACGGTCTGCGTGCGGGTGGCCCAGACCGGGGCCGGGTTGAGCTTCAGCACCACCGAACCGACGGTCGCGTTGGAACCCAGCCGCGTGGTCAGCTCATTGGGGTAGCTGCCGCCCGCGCCCTCCCAGTAGGTGGTCACGTCGTCGTCGTTGGCGTTCGCCGCGACGAAGGTGTGGATGCTGGAGTCGGCCGTGATCGGCTTGCCCCCGGCCAGGTTGGTGCCACCGCCACCGTCGTCGCCGGTCCGGACGACGGTGTTGCTCGCCCCGGAGCGGTTGCCGGCCGCGTCCCTGGCCTTCACGTAGTACGACACCGTGGCGCCGTCGGCCCGGCTGTCGGTGTACGTCAGCGCGTTGCCGGCCACCTCGGCCCGCAACGCGCCGTCGGCGAAGACCTCGTACCCGGTGACCGCGACGTTGTCGGCGCCCGCGCCCCAGGCCAGCCGGACCTGCCCGGAGGAGGGCCGGGTGTACGTCAGGTTCGTCGGCGCGGACGGCGCCTGGGTGTCCCCGGGGGCGCCCGTGCGGGTGACGGTGTTGCTGGCGACCGACTGGTTGCCGGCCGCGTCCCTGGCCTTCACGTAGTACGAGACGGTGGCGCCGTCGGCCCGGCTGTCGGTGTAGGTCAGCACGTCTCCCGCGACACTGCTGACCAGGGCGTTGTCGGCGTAGACGTCGTAGCCGGTGACCCCGGTGTTGTCGCTCGCCGCGTTCCAGGCCAGCCGGACCTGCCCGGAGGACGGCTGGGTGTACGTCAGGTTCGCGGGCGCGGACGGCGCCCGGGTGTCCCCGGTCACCGGGCCGTACACCTCGAACTCCGCGAGCTGGGCGGCCGGCCAGCCGGTGTTGGCGGTGACCTTCAGCCGGACGTACCGGGCCGTGGTGGTGCCGGTGTCCACCGTCACCGTGTTGCCGGTGGCCGGGTCGAAGACGTGGTCGGCGGAGGCGACCCGGTCGGTGAAGGTGCTGCCGTCGGTACTGGTCTGCACGACGAGGGTCTGGGTCCGCCGCTCCCAGCCCGTCGGCAGCTTCAGGACCAGCCGGCTGACGGCGACCGCCGTCCCGAGGTCGACCTGGATCCATTGCGGGAGCGCGTTGCTCGCGCTCTCCCAGTAGCTTCCCTGGTTGCCGTCGTCGACGTTGCCCGCGCCGTAGCCGCCCGAACTGCTGCCGGCCGTGAAGGCCCGGCCGCGGGCCAGGTTGGCGCTGGAGCCGGTGGTGCCGTGCACCTCCAGCTCGGAGATCTGCGCGGCCGGCCAGCCCGTGTTGGCGGAGATGTCCACCCGGACGAAGCGGGTACCGGTCGACGGGAAGCCGATCCTCACCGTGTTGCCGGCGCCCGGTTCGAAGGAGTACGGGGCCGAGGCGGTGAGGGTGGAGAAGGCGGTGCCGTCGGTGCTGCCCTGAACGGCGAGCGTCTCGGTGCGGGCACCCCAGCTCGCGGGGAGCTTGAGCACCACCTCGTCGACGGCGGTGCTGCTGCCGAGGTCGACCTGGACCCACTGCGGGAGGGCGTTGCCGGCGCTCTCCCAGTAGGTGTTCTGGTCGCCGTCGTTGACGAAGGCGGCGCCTCGCCCGGCGGTGGCGCTGCCGGCGGCGGCCGGCTTGCCGGAGGCCAGGTCGGGACCGCCGGCGGCCCGGGCGGGCAGCAGCGGGCCGGCGACGAGCAGCAGGCAGGCCGAGGCCAGCCCTGCCACGAGTCGGGAAGTCGGAGCTGTCGATCTCACGGGAGTCCTCTGGATCTCATCAGGATGACAGGTGGGGGCGGACAGGCCCGGAAAGCGGAGCCTCTCCGGGAGGGAGTGGGCGCGTGCGTGCCGCGGCCCCGACCGGCGGGGCGGTCCGGGCGTGCGTCGCGGAGGGGCCTGGCGAGAGGGGGCGGTGACCGAGCCGACATCATCCGGATCCTCCGGGGAGGGCCGACGAGCTCAGGACGGGCGGCGGCACCGGACCGGCCGGTGCCGCCGGGGAGGGCAGGGAGCGCAAGGGAGCGCAGGGGCGGCCGTGGCCGGCCGACCGCTTCAGCCCTTTTCGGTCGGATCCTGCGCCCGGCAGGATCCGCGAGGGAGGGACCGGTGGTGGCGGGCCGTCACCGCGACCGCAGCCAGGCCGCGGCGTCCACGGGGAGGAGGTTTCCGTCGAGCGGCCGGCTGGTGAGCAGGACGGTGTCGTGCGCGGGCAGGACGACGGGCGCCGGGGAGAGGTTGACGACGCAGGCGAACTCGGCGCCTCGACGGAAGGCGAGGACCCCGCGGTCGCCGGGCAGCCACTCGAACTTGTCGCCGCGCAGACCGGGCGATCCCCGGCGGATCCGGAGCGCGGCGCGGTACAGCGACAGCACGGACTCCGGGTCGGCGCTCTGCGCCTCCACAGTCAGCGCGGCCCAGCCCTCCGGCTGCGGCAGCCACGGTTCGGTGCCCGCCGGCGAGAAGCCGTACGGCGGGAGGGGGCCGGACCACGGGAGCGGGACGCGGCAGCCGTCCCGGCCGGGGTCGGTGCCGCCGGAGCGCAGGTGCATCGGGTCCTGGAGACGATCGATCGGGAGGTCCTCCACCTCGGGCAGGCCGAGCTCCTCGCCCTGGAAGAGGTAGACGGCACCCGGCAGGGCGAGGGAGAGCAGCGCGGCGGCGCGGGCCCGGCGCAGGCCGAGGGCGACGTCGGTGGGGGTTCCGAAGACCTTGGCCGCGAAGTCGAAACGGGTGTCCCTGCGGCCGTAGCGGGTCACCGTGCGGGTGACGTCGTGGTTGCAGAGCACCCAGGTCGCGGGGGCCCCGGCCGGGGCGTGCAGGGCGAGGGTGGAGTCGATGCACTCGCGCAGCGCCTCCGGCTCCCACGGGCGGGCCAAGAAGTCGAAGTTGAACGCGGTGTGCAGCTCGTCGCGGCGCAGGTAGCGGGTGAACCTCTCGGCGTCGGGCAGCCACACCTCCCCGACCAGGATGCGCTCGCCCGGGTAGGAGTCGGCGATCCTGCGCCAGGACCGGTAGATCTCGTGCAGTTCCTCGCGGTCGGTGAAGGGATGGGGGTCCACCCCCTTGCGGAAGTCGGGCAGTTCGGGGTCCTTGACGAGGAGGGCCGCGGAGTCGATGCGGACGCCGGCGGCTCCGCGGTCGAACCAGAAGCGCAGGATCGACACGTGCTCGCTGCGGACCTGCGGGTGGGCCCAGTTGAGGTCGGGCTGCTGGGTGGCGAAGAGGTGCAGGTACCACTCGCCGGGCGTTCCGTCCGGGTCGGCGGTCCTGGTCCAGGGGCAGCCGCCGAACTCGGACTCCCAGTCGTTGGGCGGCAGTTCGCCGTCCGGGCCGCGGCCGGGGCGGAAGTGGAACAGCTCGCGCTCGGGGCTGCCGGGGGCGGCGGCGAGGGCCCGCCTGAACCACGGGTGCTCGGCGGAGACATGGTTGGGGACGATGTCGACGATGGTGCGGATGCCGTGAGCGAGCGCCTCGGTGATCAGGTTCTCGGCGTCCTCCAGGGTGCCGAACAGCGGGTCCACGTCGCGGTAGTCGGCGACGTCGTAGCCGCCGTCCGCCATCGGGGACGGGTACCAGGGGTTGACCCAGATGGCGTCGACGCCGAGTTCGGCGAGGTACGGGAGGCGGGACCGGACCCCGGCGAGATCCCCGGTGCCGTCGCCGTTGCCGTCGGCGAAGCTGCGCGGGTAGACCTGGTAGATCGCCGCGTCGCGCCACCAGGCCGGGTGCTCGGGCTGGCGGCTGGAGTTCTGTCCCACGGTGGGGGGTCCTTTCGACCGGACGGGAGGGGCGTGGTGGTCGACCGCTTCCGGGCGGGGCGCTCAGCCCTTGAGGCCGCCGGAGGTGAGGCCGGACACGATGCTGCGCTGGAAGATCAGGAAGAAGACGATCGTCGGTGCGGAGGCGATGGCCAGGGCGGCGATCACGACGTTCTGCGGCAGGCCGGTGGCGAGGGAGCGGATGCCGATGTTGAGCGTGTGGTCGGCCGGGTCCGGCAGGACCAGCATCGGCCAGAGGAAGTCCTTCCAGACCGCTACCACGGCGAAGATGGAGACCACGCCGAGGATCGGTCGGGACATCGGCAGTACGATCGACCACAGGGCCCGGGTCGGTGAGGCGCCGTCGATCGCGGCTGCGGCCAGCAGGTCCTCCGGGACGGAGTCGAAGAACCGTTTCAACAGGAAGATGTTGAAGGCGTTGGCGACGGTGGGCAGCCAGATCGCCCACGGGGTGCCGACCAGGTTGAGGTGGAGCAGTGGGAGGTCCAGCACGGTGAGGTACTGCGGCACGATCAGGACCGCGGAGGGGACCATCAGGGTCGCGAGCATCATGCCGAGGATCACGTTGCCGAGGATCGGCCGCAGCTTGGAGAGCGCGTAGGCCGCGGCGACGTCGAACACCAGCTGGAAGGCGAGCGCCCCGAGCGCGTAGTAGAGGGTGTTGGTCAGCAGACGGCCCATCCTGAGCTGGCGCCAGGCCTCCGCGTAGGTGCCCCAGTGGATCTCGGACGGGAAGAGGGTCGGCGGGCTCTGGATCACCTCCTGGGTGCTCTTGAGGCCGCCGGTCACCAGCCAGTAGAGCGGGCCGACGAAGACGGCGGTGAAGACGAGGACCACGAGGACGAGCACCGTCCGGTAGACGGCCTTCCCCAGCGGTCGGTCGAGCTGGGTCTGTGCGACGAGCGTCCGGGTCCGGGGTTCGTTCGCTGCCATGGCCGGAGCCCTTCCTAGTCGTCGGTGCGGCTGAGCCGCGTGTACAGGGCCGAGAAGCCGGCGAGGACCACGAGCATGACCAGGCCCATCGCGGAGGCGACGCCGTAGTTGTTGCCTCCCATGTCGAAGGCGTACTCGTAGACCAGGTAGACGACCGACATCGTGGAGTTCTGCGGGCCGTTCCCACCGGTGAGCAGGAACGGCTCCACGAAGACCTGCATGGTGGAGACGATCTGCAGCAGCAGGAGGAGCGAGAGGATGAGCCTGGTCTGCGGGACGGTGACGTGCCAGATCTTGCGGAACAGGCCGGCGCCGTCCAGGTCGGCCGCCTCGTACAGCTCGCCGGGGATGCCCTGCAGGGCGGCCAGGTAGATGAGGGTGGCACCGCCCATGTTCATCCAGGTGGCCGCGACGACCACCGAGACCATCGCGGTGTCCGGCGAGTTGAGCCAGGCGGAGGTGGGGAGGTGGAGGGTCGTCAGGATCGAGTTGAAGAGGCCGTACTCCGGGTCGTAGAAGTACTTGAACAGCAGCACCGCGGCGACGGGCGGCATCATCACCGGGATGTACACCAGGATCCGCAGGTAGGCCCTGGCGTGCCGGAGTTCGTTGAGGAGCACGGCCACGAAGAACGGCACCGCGAAGCCCAGGAGCAGCGCGAGCGCGGTGAAGAGGAAGGTGTTGCGCCAGGCGGTCCAGAAGTCGGGGTCGCCGAAGATCCGTTCGAGGTTCTCCAGCCCGACCCACGTGGTCTTTCCGCGTCTGGTCTTCTGGAAGCTCATGACGACTTCGCGGACCATCGGGTACCAGGTGAAGAACCCGAAGCACACCAGGGCGCCGAAGAGGAACCCGTGGGCGGAGACGTTGCGGCGGACGGTCCGGCCGAGTTCCGGACGCTTGGACGAGCGGCCTCCGGAGCCACCCGTGCGGTCGGCCGGGATGCGACTGGCCCGGCGGGTGGTCTTGTAGGGGGAGATGGTCCCGGCCATCGGTGCTCCTGGTGTGCCGGCTGGACCGGCGGGTCGGGCGGGTCCGCGGTGCCCGGTCCGCCGGTCTGCATGTCCGTCGGTCTGCTTGTCGGTCGGTCTGCTTGTCGGTCGGTCTTCGCGTCCGTGTGGGTCCGTCGGGGTGGCCGTGGCCGTGGCCGTGGGCGTGGGCGGCTGAGGCCCGGGGCGGGCTGTCCCCCGCGTCGGTCAACCGAGGCTCGCCAGGACCTTGTTGGCCTGGGACTCGGCGTCGGCGAGCAGCTTGTCGATGTCGGCGCCCCGGTCGGTGAGCACGGCGGAGACCGCGTTGTCGAGGACCTTGTAGAGCTGCTGGGCGTTGGCCGGCTCGGTCTTTCCCGGGACCTGCTCGGAGATGTAGGGCGCGTAGTTCCGGACCGGGACGGTTGCGCTGGCGGCCTTGGCCGCGTTGTCCGCCGCGAGGGTCGAACCGGTGAAGAAGCTGGGCTGCGGGATGCCGACGGGCAGGTTGTCCGACCTGTTGCGGGCGTAGTCGAACTGGCCCTTGCCCATGGTCAGGTACTTGAAGGTGACCCAGGCGATGCCGGCCTTGATCTGGTCGGGCGTGGACCCCTTCTTGAAGAGCCGGGTGTCGCCGCCGAGCAGGGTGGCCCTGCCTCCTGGCATCGGGCCCATGCCGTAGTCGGCGTAGTTGCCCTTGAGGGTCTGGACCATGTACGTGATGTCGTCCGGTGCCCCGATGTACATGCCGAGCTTGTCGGTGGAGGTCTGGGTCATCAGGTCGGGCCACTTGAGCCCCTGGGCGGCGCCCATCGTGCCGTCGGTCCAGCGCATGTCGTGGAGGTTCTGCAGGACCTGCTTGCCCTCGGGGCTGTTGAAGGCGGCCTTCCTGCCGTCGTCACCGGTCATCCTGCCGCCGAGGCCGTACAGCTCGGCGGTGAAGTGCCAGCCGCCCTGGTTGGTCGCGCTGTACTCGCCGTAGCCGTTGACGCCGTTGCCGAGCGCGGAGATCTTCTGGGCGGCCGTCCGGATCTCCGCCCAGGTCGTCGGCGGCTTGTCGGGGTCGAGACCGGCCTGGGTGAAGAGCTTGCGGTTGTAGATGAGGCCCATCTTGTAGTTGGTGACCGGGAGGCCGTAGAGCTTGCCCTCGCTCCTGAGGGTGTCGAGCACCGAGGGGTCGATGTCCTTCAGGGCCGGGACGGTCGTCTCGTTGACGTACGCGCTGATGTCCTCGACCGCACCGGCGTCGAGCGCCTGGCCCAGGTCCGTGAAGTAGGCGTAGAAGAGGTCGGGTTGGGTCCTGCCGGCGAGCTGCGCGGTGAACTTGGCGGGCTCGTTGCACGGTGAGGCGTCGGTGGCCCTGATGGTGACGTTCGGGTAGGTCTTGTTGAACTCCGCGATGTCCTCCTCCCACTGCCTGCGCTCCCCCGGCTTCGTGGTCGGCGGCTGGCAGTCGGCGCTGATGGTGACCTTGGCGGACGGGTCCAGCGGGGCCTCCGCTCCGTTCGGCGCGCCGGGGTCGCCCGAGGAGCCGCTGTCGGCGGAGCTGCTGCACGCGGCGGCCGGGAGGACCAGGGCGCCGACGGCCACGGCGGCGAGGGATCTGCGGAGAAGCCGGTTCGTCTTCATGGGAGAGAGGACCCTTCTACAGGCACGGCGGGCAGGGCCGGTGCCGGGGCGCGGGGGAGCCCCGGTGTTCCGGTGGGGATCGCCCCGGTCCTGGTGACGGGGGCGGGGACGTGCGGAAGCGAGGCCCGCGCACTCCTGGACTGCGCGGCTCGGACGCCCCGGGGGCACGTCGCGGACCCTCTCGGGACCTGTCGGCGACCACCCCTCGGCGCGCCGCTCACTTAACCATCCCGTCCAGATGACCACAAGATGTCGACAGAATTTCGCAAAAACAAGATAGCCCGCCGCGATGCCCCGACGACCTGGCCGGCTGCGGCCTCAGCCGGCTACACACGCACCCCTCCCCGGGATCTGCCGGCGGGTCACACCTCCCGCACTTCGCCGCCCGAACGCCGCCCGAACACTGCCGGATCACCGCCGGGGCCGCCCACCAGCGGAAGGCCCGGCTCCACGTCCGCAAGATCCACCTTCCACGACTGCATGAAGTCGGCAAATCTTAGAAAGAACCTTGCATGCATCTTGTGAGGTGCTCGGCGAGCGCGCTCTACTGTCACGACCACCTCCTCCCCGGAGAATCGAGCACCGGATGTCACGGAGCACCACGGATCCCTCCCAGGCCGGGATATGTGTTTGTCGACGCGGGACGGCATGCATAGGGTCGGCGGCATGACGACACGGCTTGTTCAGATTTCGATGACTGCCCGGGACGACTCCGCGGTCGGCCGGTTCTGGGCGGAGGTACTCGGCTGGGGCATCGACAGCGAGGGCCCCGGTGTGACCAACCTCGAACCCGTGGGCTTCGTCTATCCCGACCCCGTCGCCGTCTGCATCGACGTCGTTCGCGCCACCGACCCCAAGACGGTGAAGAACCGTCTGCACATCGACCTCGCCACCACCTCGGCAGCCCATCAGGCCGAGTTGGTCGCACGGCTGAAGGCCCTCGGCGCGACGCCCGCCGACGTGGGCCAGGGCGACGTGCCGTGGACGGTCCTGGCCGACCCCGAGGGCAACGAGTTCTGCGTGCTGGAGCCCCGCGAGCGCTACCTGGACACCGGGCCGATGGCCGCGGTGGTGGTCGACTGTGCGGACCCGAGGGCCATGGCGGGGTTCTGGGGCGAGGCGATGGACTGGACCGTCCACGAGGTGACGGACGACCAGGCCGTGCTGCGCTCCGCCAGGAGCGTCGGCCCGTACCTCGAATTCATCCGCACCCCCGACGAGAAGACCGTGAAGAACCGTCTCCACCTCGACCTCCGCCCGTACCCCGGGGGCGACCGGGTCGAGGAGGCGGCGCGGCTGCGGGCTCTCGGCGCGACGCCCGCCGACGTGGGCCAGGGCGACGTGCCGTGGACGGTCCTGGCCGATCCCGAGGGCAACGAGTTCTGCGTCCTCGCCCCGCGCTGACGCGGAGCCCGACGGTACCCGGCCCGTAGGCACGGCTGCTCCCCCACAGCCGGTCCCCGGTGGTCGGCGCCGGGGACCGGCCGGGCAGGTGGCCTTTTCCGCCGTACGGGAATGAGCCGGGCGGCAGCGCCCGTTGTGGCGGGAGTGACCACGACGCCGCCCTTCCGACTGTCGGTACTGGACCGTTCCCGGACCCGCAGGGGGGAGGAACCGGCCCGGGCGCTGCGGGACACCGTGGCCTTCGCCGTCGAGGCCGAGCGGCTCGGCTACCACCGGTTCTGGGTGTCCGAGCACCACGGCGTCCCGGGCGTGGCCGGTTCGGCGCCGACCGTGCTGGCCGCGGCGGTGGCCTCGGCAACGGAGCGGATCAGGGTGGGGACGGGCGGGGTGATGCTCCCCAACCACCAACCGCTGGTCGTGGCCGAGCAGTTCGGTGTGCTCGCCGCCCTGTTCCCGGGCCGGATCGACATGGGTCTCGGCCGTTCGGTGGGGTTCACCGACGGGGTACGGCGGGCGCTGGGCCGGGAGAAGGACTCCGCCGACCGGTTTCCCGAGCAACTCGCCGAACTGCTGGCCTACTTCGATGCGCCGTCGAGCGCCCCCCACGGCGTTCACGCCCGACCGGCCGAGGGTCTGGACGTACCGGCGTTCGTGCTGGCCACCGGCGCCGGCGCGGACGTCGCGGCCGAGGCCGGGCTCCCCCTGGTGATCGCGGCCGCGCGAGGGCAGGAGCGGATGTTCGAGGCGATCGACCGCTACCGGGAGCGCTTCCGCCCCTCGGCCCGCGCCTCCCGGCCGTACGTCGTGCTCTCGGGTACGGTCGCCGTCGCCGGGTCGGAGCCCGAGGCCCGCGACCTCCTCGTCCCCGAGGCCTGGGCCGCCGCCCACTCCCGGACCCACGGCGAGTTCCCGCCGCTGGCCCCCACCGGAGAGATCCTGTCCCGGACGATGACCCCGCGCGAACGTGCGGCGTTCCAGCAGTCGCTCACCGGCCACATCGCGGGCACCCCGCAGCAGGCGTGGGCCCGCCTCACCGAGCTGATGGAGCGCGCAGCGGCGGACGAGTTCCTCCTCGCCACCAGCACCTACGACCGTGACGCGCTGTTCACCTCCTACCGCCTCCTCGCACAGGTCGCCGGTCTGAGGCCGCTCCCCGCGGGGAGCCAGGACTGACGGCGGGGACGGCGCGGGCCGGGCGCGGCTGTTCCGCCGACCGGGTCGCCGACCCTGCGTCCCGTTCCGTCGCGGCGGCCCGGGCCGGTCACGGACGGCACGACGGCTTCCGCTCCGGGCGCCACATGGTTACTCTTCGGTAATCGAGCCCGGGCGCGGGCCCGTACCTGGAGGAGCACCATGCCGACCCTGCCCCGATCCGCCGCCCTCCTGAGCGGCCTGCTGCTCGGCGCCGGGGTGGCACACTTCGCCGTCCCCCGCCCGTTCGACGCCATGGTGCCCCGCAGCCTCCCCGGTGATCCGCGCACCTGGACCCGGCTCAGCGGGGTGGCGGAGCTCGCCGTCGGCGCGGCGATCGCCTGCCCGCCCACCCGCCGGGCCGGCGCGCTGGCCGCAGCCGGCCTGTTCGTCGCGGTCCTGCCCGCCAACGTCAAGATGGCCCGGGACTGGCGCCACCGTCCCGCACCGCTGCGCGCCGCCGCCCTGGCCCGGGTACCGCTTCAGGCTCCTCTGATCGCCTGGGCCCTACGGGTCTCCCGCCTCTGAGCGACGCCCTCGGGCCACGCGCCGGAACACCGTCTGCGCACGGCGGGGCCGGGGTGGGCCCGCGACGCCTACTGCTGCAGTACCGCCACCAGTTGGGAACGCCGGGCGATCCGCAGCTTCCGGTACGAATTGGTGAGGTGCGTTTCCACCGTGCGGAGGGTGAGGCACAGCGCGGAGGAGATCTGGGCGTTGGTGTTCCCCACCGCCGCCAGTTCGGCCACGCGCCGCTCGGCCGGGGTCAGGGCGTGCCCGCCGTTCCTGCTCCGTACCCCGCCCGCGCGCAAGGCGTCCTGGGTCAGGGCGAGGAGACGGCCGACGGCGGCCGGCCCCCCGGACCCCGGAGCGGCCCCCGAAGCGGGCGCGGGGGCCGGCCGCAGGGCCACGGCGTGCGCCTCCCGCAGCGTGTCGCGGCCCTTGCGGGCGCTGCCCGCCTCGATCTGGGCCCGGCCGAGATCGACCAGGACCTCCGCGAGTTCCACGGGCGCGGCACTCGGCCTGAGCAGTTCGGCGCCCTCGGTCAGCGAACACAGCGCCAGCCTGCCGCCCACGGCCGCGGCGTACGCCCGCAGCGCCCGGCCGACGGTACGCGCGGTGCCCCAGGTCCGGGCGTGGCGCAGCTCCTCCTCGGCGAGTTCGCGGGCCTCCTGCCGCCGCCCGAGCCGGACCAGGGCGAACGCCGCTCCCGAGCGCCACGGCGTGGCGACCGGGCTGACGAAGTCGTGGGCGCTCTGGCCGGCTCCGCAGGCCAGGTAGTCGTCGAGAGCCGCGTGCCAGTCGCCGTCCGCCGCATGCAGCACGGCCCGCGTGTAGCTGAGCTCGTTCCACTCCCAGGAACTCTCGCTGCCGCGCTGTCCGGCGAGGGCCACGGCCTCCCACGCCCCGGCGCGATCGCCCTTCTCGTACCGGGCGGACGCCACCATCGCCGACAGGTGCGGCAACCGGACGCCCCGCTCGCCGGCCGCCTCCACCAGCGGCGCGTTCTCGGCGACGACGCGGTCGAACGCGCCCTCCCAGAGCGCCGCCTCGGCCCGGACACTGAGCAGGCACTGCACACCGACGTCCGTCAGGGCCGGGGGGACGGTCAGGCCGGGCAGGCACAGGCCGGTCAGCTCGCGGGCCTCGTCCAGACAGTCCGCCCACTGCAACAGGGTGGCCGCGCTGCCGAACCAGGCCGTCCGCAGACGCGGGTCGACCCGCGTCGCCAGGCGCGGTCGGATCCTGGCGAGTGCCTCGGCCGCCGAGCAGAGACCGGCGCCGGCCTCGTACTCGGTGATCAGCCCGCACACCAGCGGCTCGATGGCGGGGGGCGCCGTCGGGGCGAGCGCGCGCAGGCCGGCGACGGCCCCGCGCCACTCGTCGTTGTCGTGCGAGGCGACGAGCGCGCCGAGGGTCTGCAACACCTGGACCAGTTCGTCGTCGTCGGCGGCGCGACCGGCCTGGCGCAGGACCCGCATGGCGGTGTCGGGGTCCCGGACCGCGACGAGGGCCGCGCTGAGGGCGGTCGCCGCGGCGGCCCGTTCCCGGACGTCGGTGTGCAGCTCCAGTCCGGTGTGGAGTCGACGGATACCGGCCGTCGGGTTGTTCGCAAGCTCCAGGGCGCCGAGGCGCACGGTGAGGGCGGCGCGCCGGTCCGGGTCGAGCGTGCCGCTCAGGGCGTGGCGCAGGTACGCGGCGGACTGCGCGACGTGACCGTTGCGCGCGGCTTCCTCGGCGGCCTCGGCGAGCGCGCGGGCCATCCACGTCGCGCCGGGCCGCTCCACGTGCAGGAGCCGGGAGGCCACGGCCGTCGCAGGGGCACCGCTCTCGTCGAGCAGTTCCGCGACACGGGCGTGCAGGGCGGCGACCTCCTCCGGATCGGCGGCGGCGAGCACGGCCCCGCGGGCGAGGGGGTGACTCAGCAGTGCGTCCAGGTGGTGTGCCGGCCGCTCGCCCGGGGCTCGCGCGGACGTGCAGAGGTCGCAGAGCCGGTGATCGGGACCGGGGCCGGCAGGCGGGTCGCCCTCCGCCGCGACGGCGAGGGCGAGACAGGCGTGGCGTAAGCACGGATCGGCCCTCCTCAGCCAGTCGGCGATCGTGTCGCGGTAACGGCCGTGGGGCCTGGCGGACTTCGGGCCGGACGGCGGTCCGCCGCCGAGGTCGGCGATGAGCGCCCGCACCAGGGCCGGGTTGCCGGCACCCGCTTCGACGCAGGTCGCGGTGTCGTCCCGGTCCAGGTCGGCGGCCCGGGCGAGGCGGACGACGGTGGACTCGCTGAGGGGGCGGAGGGCGACGGCCCCGCCCGTGGAGGGTGGGAAGGGCACCGGACCGGGCTGGTCCGCGCACTCGGTGACCACCAGCAGGACGGGGATCTCGGCGATCCGGCGGGCGAGGTAGCCGATCCAGCGCAGGGACGGCTCGTCGGCATGGTGGAGGTCGTCCACCACGAGCAGGACCGGCCGCTCGGCGGCGGACCGGGTCAGTCGCGTCACCAGGCGGTGGAACAGCCACTGTTCGTCCATCCCGGTCGGCACCGAGAAGGGCACGGCTTCGTCGTCCGTGAAGAGCTGCCGAACGATTCCGAACGGGAACGCCGTCTCCTCCGCCACGCCGCGCGCCCGGCCGACGCGCATCGCGCCGCGGCCGGACTCGCGGCGGACGATCGTCTCCAGCACCGCGGTCCGCCCCATGCCGGCGACCGGTGCCGAGAGGAGGATCCACCGGCCGCTGCCCGCACGCGCGGCTGCCGCGGCTGCCGCGGCCGTGCCCAGCACCTCGTCGCGTTCCAGGAGCATCCGTTCCCCACCCCCTTCCCTGCGGGTGGCCCCGATCCGGAGGTGACCGCCCCGGCCGTCGGACCAGGGACCTCCCCTCACCGGGGTACCGGTGGTGACGGTGAGCGGGACGCCGTCGTGGGCGCCGGGACGCGGAGGTGCGGGTGCGGCGGTGCGGTTCACGGGGGTACCTGCCTCACGGATCGGATCGGGAGGATGGCGAGGGTGATGACGGCACCGCCGACGAAGGGGCCGACGGCGAAGGGACCGACGGTCGGCGGCAGAGCGGTGACGGTACCAAGGACGCCGAGAACCTCCGCGCAGGAGCAGGCTCTCCGGGCAGCCCTTCGGGCATCCGGGCCTGGGCGTCGGCCCGGTCCGGGCCGGCGCCCAGGCCGGAGCCGAGGCCGGTGACGGCCGTGCCGGTCGTGGTGGGCAGCCGGAAGGGCAGCGTCACGCCGGCGACCGGGACGACGGAGGCGACGGCGACGGCCTCGCACGAGGTGGCGGTCACGACGTCCCTCCCCGGCGTCAGAACTATCTAACATCCGTTAGATACGCTGGCGGGGGTACTCTAGGCCAGCCCCGCGGCCCCGGCAAGGCCCGCCGAAGGGGCCCTGATCAGGAGGCGTAGTGGCGACCCGAATGACCCCGCAGGAGCGGCGGCTGTCCATCCTCGACACCGCGATGGACGTGGTCTCCGAGGAGGGCTACAAGGGCCTGTCGCTGCGCGAACTCGCCCGCCGCTGCGGCATGTCCGCCCCGGGCGTGATGCACTACTTCCCGGACATGCCCACCCTGCTCCTCGCCCTCCTGGAGCACCGTGACGGGATCGACGGCCCGCACCTCTACGCCGTCGTCGCGGGCAGCCCCGACCTGCGCTCCGCGCTCGACGCGATCGTCGACTACAACGCCTGCCACCCGCGCCGGGCCCAGCTGTACGCCATGGTCCAGGCCGAGGCCCTCGACCCCGCCCACCCCGCTCGCGCCTACTTCGACGGCCGCACCGAACTCCTGATCCGGGAGGCCCGCAGCCGCGTCGACACCGACGCCGCGCCGGAACTCCTCCAGGTCGTGCCGGCCGTCCTCGACGGCCTCCAACTGCACTGGCTCATGGACCCCGAAGGCTTCGACCTGCGCACCCAGTGGGCCGTCGTCGCCGACGCCCTCTTCGCCCACTACACACGCCGGCCCGCGGTCGGCACCGACACCTGACCGGCCACCACCCACCACGGCCCCGCAGGTGGACGCGTTCAACACGGGCACGATCCCGGAGAACGCGACGACCGCCGATCCTTCGCGCGCCGAACCGCCGCTGACCATGGACCAGTTGCAGGCCATCGCGCTCAGCCCGCACTGGAACCGCTGAGGCTCGCCCCTTCGACGGGTCGGGCCTCCCGGGCGCCCCCGGCGCCCACGCGGCCGGGGGTGGTGGCGCACCCTGCGGCGCCGCCCCCGGCCGCGGCTCAGCGGTACCAGGTGCGGATGGCGGTGGCGGTCTCGCGCACGTCGGCCTGTCCGTCGCGGACACGGGCGGCCAGGGCGACGGCGGCCTTCGGTTCGGCGGTGACGATGACACCGGAGGCGCTGAGGTAGGAGGCGGCGACGACGGCGGCGAAGTGCTCGTTCGCGTACTCCAGGGCCGGGACGCGGATGAGCTGGTGCATGAGCGCGGCGGCACGCTGGTGCACGGCCCCGTACACGGGCACCTCCATGACCTCGTCGACGTGGCGCGCGACCGCGGCGGCGAGCGTGCCGTAGTCCGTGACGTCGGGGTCGGCGGCCAGGAACTGGTGGGTGACGTCCAGCAGCCAGGCCCGGTCGACGCGCAGGATCACGCCGCGTCCGCCGTGCCGGACCGGGCGCTCTGCGGGTAGGGGCCGAAGCCGGCCTCGAAGGCCGGCGCCCACGCCTGCGAGAAGTGCGCGGCGGCGGTCAGGAAGCGCTCGCGCCTCTCGTCGGCCTCCTCGACCAGGACCTTGCGCGCGTAGTCGGGCAGACTCATCCCGGCCGCCTCCGCGCGCTGCTCCAGGGCTTCGTGGGTCGTCTCGTCCAGGCGGACGTTCAGTTGCTTCACGCCCGTCAGCGTAGCCGTGCGTATCGTGCGCTACAACACCCCGGCCCGGATCCGACGCGGGCCGCCCACCCTTGAGGGGGCGGGCGGCCGACGCACGAGGGGGTGGCGGACGTGAGCCGCGCTCAGTCGGGGACCCCGGCGCGGGACGGGCCGCCGGCCGGGCGGGCGTCGTCCCGGCCTTCGACCAGGACGGCGGGCTCCAGCGGCGAGGCGATCTCCTGCGGCTTGCTGCGGGAGGCCCAGTCGCGGATGCCGAGCAGCACCATCACGAAGAAGATCCCGTAGACGATGCCGGAGAAGTACAGCTCGGAGTGGACCGCGAGCGGCACGCCCACCAGGTCGACGGCCAGCCAGACGAACCAGAACTCCACGTAGCGGCGGGCCTGGCTGTACATGGCGAGGATCGAGCCGATGAAGATCCACGCGTCCGCGAGGACCATCCACAACGGCGCGCCGGGGTAGAACGAGGCGTCCGTCCATCTCAGCACCGCGCCGAACACGGCCGTCCCCAGCACCATCGCGGCGATCAGCACGGCGCGTTCACGGCTCGACGCCCAGCGGACGTTGATGGTGCCTTCCTGCTCGCGGCTGCGCTTCCAGGTCGCCCAGCCCCAGGAGGCCGAGACGATGATCACGATCTGCCGGGCGGCGTTGCCGCCGAGATGCACGTTCAGGCTGGCGATCAGCAGCAGCACCGAGCCGAGGATCTGCACCGGCCAGGCCACCAGCGAGCGCCGCAGGGCCAGCCAGACGGTGGCGAGCGCCAGGAGGTTGCCCAGGAAGTCGGACCAGTAGACGGGGAGACCGAAGAAGCTGAACTGCTCGTTCAGCCAGTGGAATGCGCTCATGACTCACACCTTTGTTCGTTCGGAGCGAGGAGGGGGATCGACGGTCGGCCCCGCCGAAGCGGGGGAAGCGGGGCCGACCGGGCGCGTGGGCGCAGGGCGCGGTCACCGAGGGGGCGGGAACGCGCGCCGAGCAGGTGGGGCGTGGTGACGGGGTCAGGAGAGGACGTTGCGGACGTGCCGTCCGTACGCGGAGTCCAGCAGGGCCTCCGAGCGGCGGACGTCCTCCCGTGCGGCGAGCACCAGCTCGTCCGCCGAGGCGAACCTCTCGGTGTCCCGGATGCGGGCGACGAACCAGAGGTCGACGCGCTCGCCGTACAGATCGCCCGGGGCGTCGTGGCAGTACACCTCGGTGTGGATCTCGGAGGTGTCGCAGAAGGTGGGGTTGGTGCCGACACTGATCGTCGCGCGGTGCACGGTGCCGGTCGCGCGGCGGGCCAGCCAGCCGCTGTAGATCGCGGGCGGTGGGACGGGAGTGCCGGGGTCGGGAGCGACGTTGGCGGTGGGGAATCCCAGGCCCGTCCCCCGGCCGGCGCCGTGCACCACGGTGCCGGCCAGGGGGGTCGTCGGTGTGTCAGCCATGCGGGGTGAGCTCGCGGAACTGGCTGGTGTGGAAGACCAGCGGCTCCACCCCGGGGAAGAGCTCGGCGGTGAGCAGCTCCATCAGGACGATCTCGTGGTCGCCGCCGTCGTACACCGCGCTCACCCGGGCGGTCAGCCACAGGGCCGTGTCGTGGATCAGCACCGCGCCGTCCGGCGTCGCCCGCCACGCGGTGCCCTCGAAGCGGTCGCCCGCGCGGGAGGCCAGCCGCCGGCAGAGCGCGCCCTGGTCACGGCTGAGCACGCTCAGCCCCAGCACCGGCGCCCCTGCCAGCCTCGGCCAGGTGGTCGAGGAGCGGGCCACGCTGACCGCGACCATCGGCGGCTCCAGCGAGATCGACACGAAGGAGCTCACCGCGAGCCCGATCGGCCCGCCGCCGCACAGTGCACCGATCGCGACCACACCGGTGGGGTAGGCACCGAACGCCTGGCGCAGCACCGCGGCGTTCAGCTCCGCGGCGTTCGGCTCTGCGGCGTTCGGCTCCGCGGCGGTCAGCTCCGCGGACGCGGCGGGCGGGGTCGGATGGTGGGCGGGAGTGACCATGGTCGTCGTCCTCTCGTCGCGCGTGGGGTGGTCAGTGACGGTGCTGCGCGGCCGGGTGGCTGGCCGGCAGGGCGCGGTCGGAGGCGCCGGTCAGCCGCTCGCGCAGCGACTCACCGGCCGTGTACTCGCCGCGGAAGACACCGCGGGCGCGCAGGATCGGGAGCACCGACTCCACGAACTCCGTGGTGGAGGCCGGCTGTACGGTCGGCGAGAGCAGGAAGCCGTCCAGGTCGGCGCCCTCCGCCAGGGCGCAGATCTCGTCGGCGATCTCCTCGGCGGTGCCGACCACCGGGCGGGCGCCGACACCGTGGGTGTGCCAGTCGGCGAGCACGTCGCCGACGGTCCTGCCCGCGAAGCGGGCGACCTGGGTCTGCGACATCTCGGTGGACAGCTCCGACATCGGGGTGCCGGGCGCGTACGAGGAGAGGTCGAGGCCGGTGAACATGGCGTAGCTGGCGACGGTGACCTCCGGACGCTGGGCGTCCAGGACGCGCTGCCAGCGGCGCTCGGCGTCGGAGGTGGTGGCTCCGACCACACAGGAGAACGCCGACATCACCTTGACCTCGTCGGCGCGGCGGCCCGCCTTCACGGCCTCCTCGCGGATCGCCGTGGTGTGCCCGGCGAGCTGTGCCACCGAGCCGCTGCCGACGAACATGCACTCGCCGTGGCGCCCGCCGACCCGTCGCCCGGCCGGGGACGCTCCGGCCTGGAACAGCACCGGGGTGCCCTGCGGGGAGCGGGCGGTGTTGCCGTAGCCGCGCGAGCGGAAGTACGGGCCGTCGTGCTCGACCAGGTGGACCTTCGCCGGGTCGGCGAACCGGCCGTCCTTGTCCTTCTCCAGGGCGTCCGGCTCCCAGGCGCCCTCCCAGTACTTGTAGACCAGGTCGAGGAAGTCCTCGGCCATCCTGTACCGGTCGTCGTGCGCCACCATGTCCATGCCGAAGGCCTTGACCGCCGTGTCGGCGGTGCCGGTGGTCACGACGTTCCAGCCGAGTCGGCCGCCGGACAGCTGGTCCAGGGTGGCCAGTCGGCGGGCGAACGCGTAGGGCGGTTCGACCAGCACCGATCCGGTCACCACCAGGCCCAGGTCGGTGGTGCTCGCGAGCAGGGCCGAGGCGATCACGAACGGGTCCAGGCGCGGCAGGTCCAAGGTCTCCTCGGTGGCGATCGGCGGGCGCACCCCGTCGATCTCCGACCAGCCCCAGGCGTCGGCCAGGAACAGGAAGTCCAGCTTGGCGTCCTCGCAGATCGCCGCGATCTCGCGCCAGTACCCGAAGGTGTCGAACAGGTGCCGGCGGCTGTCCGGGTGGCGCCAGGTGGCGGTGCCGCTCGCGTTGGTCTGGGCGTTCTCGAACAGTCCGAGCTTGAGGTTGCGCATGGGTGGTTCTCCGTTGAACTGGGGGTGGTACCGAGGGAGGGGCGACGGAGGTGCGTTCCGTCAGGACACGGCGGTGGGGGCGTCGAGCTGCGCCGCGTACGGCATGGAGGACTGGGCGCCGAGCCCGGTGACGGCCAGCGAGGCCGCACGGACGGCGCGTTCGGCGGCGGCGAGCAGACCGGCGCCGCGGGCGAGGGAGTCCGCGAGGGCTCCGCAGAAGGTGTCGCCGGCGCCGACGGTGTCGACGGCGTCCACGACGGGGGCCGGCAGGTGCACGGCGGGGCGGCCCGGCTGTTTGACCAGCGCTCCGTCCGCGCCGAGCGTCACGACGACGGCCCGGCAGGGCAGCGCGGCCCGCTCCAGCAGTTCGCGTGCGCCGTCCGGCCCGGTGGGCCGCTCGGCGCCGAGCAGGGTGGCGAGTTCGCCGAGGTTGGGGACGAGGACGTCGACGGCGGCCAGCACCTCCGGGGCGACCGGCCGGGCCGGGGCCGGATTGAGGACGACCGTGCCGCCCTGCTCCCGGGCCCGCAGTACGGCGGCGGCGGCCACCTCGGCGGTGATCTCGTGCTGGACCAGGACCACCTCCCCCGCGGACCGGGCCAGCCGCTGCGGAAGGTCCGCGACCGACAGTTCGGCGTTCGCGCCCGGGTTGACCACGATGGTGTTCTCACCGGCCCGGTCGACCACGACGGAGGCGATCCCGGTGATGCTCTCCGGCGCCGGGCGCACCGCCTCGACGTCCACACCCTCGGCGGCGAGCGCCCGCAGGATGGCACCGGCGTCCGCGCCGACCCGGGCGACCAGACGCACCCGTGACCCGAGCCGGGCCGCCGCGACGGCCTGGTTGGCACCCTTGCCGCCGACGCCCTCGACGAATCCCCGTGCGAGCACGGTCTCGCCGGGGCGCGGCAGGTCCTCGACAGTCAGGACGAGGTCGCGGTTGACCGAACCTACGACGGTGATGGGCGGCATCCACACTCCTTGGGAGATCGATCTCCCACACTGTGGACCAGCCCCAGAAAACCGTCAAGTACCCTCGTGCTGCGCATTTCCGCCGGCTCAGACCCACTGAGCACGTCTCCGACCGCGAAGGACCACCCACGTGACAGCGCCCCGACTCATCGACGTGGCAGCGGCCGCCGGCGTCTCCCGCGCGACCGCCTCACGCGTCCTGGCCGGCACCCCGCGCAACGTCGACGCGGACCTCGTCCGCCGCGTCGAGGAGGCCGCCCGGCGCCTCGGCTACCGCACCAACCACTCCGCCCGGGCGCTGCGGACCGGCACCACGGGCACCGTCGGCGTGGTCGTCCCCTCGCTCGCCAACCCGTACTTCGTCCAGCTCGCCGACGCCCTCGCCCAGCAGGTCCGCGCCGCCGGAGGCCAGTTGGTGGTCTCCGACGCCGCCAACGACACCGCCATCGAGGCCGAGCAGATCGAGACCCTGCTCGGCGGCCGGGTCGACGGCCTGCTCGTCGTCCCCGTCTCCGCCGGCGCGTCCGGACCCGCCGTCCGGGCCGCCGCCGAACGCGCGCCGGTCGTCCTCTTCGACCGCTGGGCCACGGGCTCCGGCACCGTCGCCGTCACCCTCGACAACGCCGCCGCGATGCGCCTGCTCCTCGACCACCTCGAAAGCCTCGGCCGCCGCCGGATCGCCCTGGTCGCCGCCGACCAGGCGTCCTCCTCCGGCGCGGAACGCCTCGCCGCCTTCACCGAGGCCCGCGGCACCGACGCCACCACCGTGCTGCTGCCCAGCTTCACCACCGACGCCGGCCGCACCGCGGGCCGCCGCATCGCCGAACAGCGCGACCGGATCGACGCCGTCGTCTGCGGCGCGGACGTCCTCGCGGTCGGACTCGTCAGCACGCTGCAGCGCTCGGCGGTCTCCGTGCCCGGGCAGATCGCCGTCACCGGCTTCGACGACACCGAGCTCCTCGAACTCCTCGACCCGCCCATCACCTCCATCCGCCACCCGCTCACCGCGATGGCCGAGCGCGCCCTGACGCTCCTTCAGGCTCCGGCCGGCGAAAGGGAGGAGAGCGTGGAGCGCTTCGCCCCGCAGCTGGTGGTGCGGGCCTCCACGGACGCGGACGCCTGACGGCGGCGGCGGAAACGGCGGAGGCGGCGGAAACGGCGGGCACGAGGGCGCCGGCGGCACGGCGCGGCAGGGCCCGCCCCCACCGCGGTGGGGGCGGGGGCGGGTGTCCCGACCCCATCGGCACCGATGCACACGCCGGATTCGGGGGGCGGGCGCCGCGTCGGCGGCCTCGGCCGCGGAGGGTGGCCCGTCCAGGTGCCCGGGCGGCGCGGGCGTGCCACGGTCAAGGAGCGCAGCCGGTCGCTCCTGCGCGGGCCGAACGCCGTGGCCGGGGCGCGGCTCGTCACCGAACGCGGCGGCAGCGGCTCCCGGAAACCGCCTGCGGGCGCCGCTCGGGAGCCCAGGCCCGCGGATCACCGAGGGCCTGGGCGGAATCAGTCCTCGACCGGGCGGCAGATCCTCTCCCCCGGCCGCCCGGACGACCGCCCGGCGGCCCTCAGCCGGTGGGAGTCCCGACCAGGCGGTCGCCCAGGATGCCGGCCAGGTCAGGGCGGTAGTAGTCCCTGATCGACTCGGCCCAGTCCGACACCGCCACCTGGTCCGTGCTCGTGGGTTCCAGGCCGTCGAACAGCGAGTGGATGTTCGGCAGGGCGAAGCCGATGGCCGTCATGACCCCCACGAAGACCGGTCGCTCGATCAGCCCGTCGCCGTCCGGATCCGCCAGGGTCGAGAGTGCCTCGGAGAACTCCCCGATCGCCTCGTCGAACCGCTCCGGCGCGAGCACGACGGCCTTGAACTCCTCGAAGTCGATCCTGCCGTCGCGATTGGCGTCGAGCTCCGTCTCCAGGCTCCCCCAGAAGGCCCGGAACGCACTGAGCATCGCGCCGTGCTTCGCGTCGGCGGCCCCGGGCACCGCCTCGATGACCCGCCCGGCCATCAGCTCGAAGTCGTCGGCTTCGATGAATCCGTTGCCGTCTGCGTCGAACAGGGTGAAAACACACCGAACTCGATCGACCGCTTCTGCCCGCATCGATGTCCCACTTTCCGGAGTCACGAAGGAAGTCTTCCTCGCGATTCCATCAGGGCGGGCCCGGCGGGCTCCTGCGGATACGGACCGTTCACGCGAAGGAGTGAACGCGCGGCGGCTGCGCCGACGTCTTCGGCAGTGCACCCGCTCCCACCGATCGGGCGCCGGCAGGAACGGGCCGCTCGACGGCGAGCAGCGGCAGGCCGTCCACCGGCAGGGGCGCGGTCCGACCCCGGAGCCGCGGTGGGCTCCTGGGTCGGAGCGTGCTCGCCGGCCGGCGGCCACGGCCGCTGCGACGCCGTGTCCCGACGATCCGGCGAGGCCGGTGCCCGTCAGGCGTCGAAGTCGGTCCCCCGGCCGACCGCCTCCCAGTCCCGGACCTCCTTCTCCGCGGCGTCCAGGTGACCGAGGATCGCGTCGACGGCGTCGTTCCCGAGGGCGAGCCGCAGCGGGGTCCGCTCGTCGTCCAGGGCGGCCAGGATCGCGGCTGCGGCCTTGGCCGGGTCGCCCGGCTGCTTGCCGTCGCTCTCCGGCAGTGCGGTGCGCAGCGGTCCGACCACCGACTCGTAGGCGGGGATGGCGGCCGCCTGGGCCAGCGCGCCCGCTCCGGCGAAGGAGGTGCGGAAGGAGCCGGGCTCCACGATCAGCACCTTGATGCCGAACGGCGCGACCTCCTGCGCCAGCGCCTCCGAGAGGCCCTCCAGCGCGAACTTGGTGGCCGAGTAGGCACCCACTCCGGCGAAGGTGAACCGGCCGCCCATGCTGCTCAACTGGACGACCGCGCCCGAGCCCTGGGCCCGCATGTGCGGCAGGACGGCACGGGTCAGCGCGGCCGGTCCGAAGAAGTGAAGCTCCATCAGGTCGCGCAACTCGCGGTCGGTGTACTCCTCCACGGCGCCGATCAGCCCGCGCCCGGCGTTGTTGACCAGGACGTCGATCCGCCCGTACCAGAGCAGGGTGTCCGCCACCACGGCGGCGATGCGGGCCGGGTCGGTGACGTCCAGCCGGACCGGGACGACCCGGTCGGGCTGGGCGGCGACCAGCGCGTCCAGCGTCTCGGGCCGGCGGGCGGCCGCCACCACGGTGTCGCCGGCGGCCAGCGCGGCCTCCGCGATCGCCTGGCCGAAGCCGGAGTTGGCGCCGGTGATGAGCCAGACCCGACCGGCCGCGGTCGTCTCGGGGGTGGTTCCGGTCATGGGGTGCCTCCGTAAGGCGTGACAGGACTCGGTAGTTGACGGACTCTTTTATGTCAGTCGGGGATCGAGGACGTCCAAGACAGAACCCTGGTCGATCGATAAAGACGCTTTATGATCACCGAGTGGAGTTACGCCAGCTGCGGTACCTGATCGCGATCGCCGACGAGGGCAACCTCGGCCGGGCCGCCGCCCGCCTGTTCGTGAGCCAGCCCGCCCTCTCCTACGCCCTGCGCAGGCTGGAGACCGAGCTGGGGGTCCGTCTCTTCGACCGCCACTCCGGCGGAGTCACCGCCACCGCGGCCGGGCTCGACGTGCTCGCCGAGGCCCGCCGCACCGTCACCCAGGCGGAGCGGATCAACGCCGCCGCCGAGCGGCACCGGCGGGCGGCGAGCGGGGTGCTGCGGGTCGGCTTCGAGGCCAGCGGTGCAGGCGAGTTGACCACCCGGGCACGCGCCGAGTTCGCCCGCCGGCACCTGGGCGTCCGGGTCGAACCGAAGCGCTTCGACTGGGGCCAGGAGGCCGACGCGCTGCGCGACGGCCGGGTGGACGTCGCCTTCGTCTGGCTGCCCGCCGACCTCACGGGGCTTCACCACGAGACCGTCCACACCGAGCCGCGGATCGTCGGGCTGCCCACCGGCCACCGGCTGGCCGGGCGCGCGGGCATATCCGTCCTGGAGGTCAACGACGAGCCGCTGATGTGGACCGAGCGCGCACCCCGCGCCTGGGTCGACTGGTGGGCGGTCAACCCCCGCCCGGACGGTTCGACGCCGCGCTGGGGGCCGACCAACGACAACGTCGAGGAGATGCTGGAGCAGGTCGCGGAGGGCGCGGCCGTCTGCTTCGCCCCGGCGAGCCTGGCCCGCTACTACACCCGCCCGGACCTCACCTGGGTCCCGCTGACCGACGTCGAGCCGCTGCGGGTCGCCCTCGCCTGGCCGGCGGGCGAGGACAACCCGCTCGTCCACGGCTTTGCCGCCGTGGTCCGCGAACTGGCCGGCTGAAACGGCCGACCGCCCACGGCCGAGAGCCCGGACCCTCGCCCGGGAGGATCAGCCCGGCGCCGCCCGCGAGGCCGACGCCGTCCGCCGCTCCCGCCGGTAGGCCCCGGGCGGGGCGCCGAAGTGCCGCTTGAAGGCCTTCGCGAACGCGAATTCCGAGGTGTAGCCGGCGTTCCCGGCCACGGCGCTCAGCGAGTCGGCCGTCTCGCGCAGCGTGCGTGCCGCGACGGCCATCCGCCACGTCGTCAGGTAGCTGAGCGGTGGCTCGCCGACCACCGTGGTGAACCGCCGGGCGAACGCGGCGCGCGACAGCCCGGCCCGGCTCCCCAGCGATTCGACGGTCCACGGATGCGCCGGGTCGTCGTGGATCGCCCTCAGCGCCGGGGCGATCAACGGGTCGTCCAGTGCCGAGGCCCAGCCCCGCGTCCGCTCCCCGGGCAACTCGGCGTACCAGGACCGCAGGATGTAGAGGAGCAGCAGGTCGACGAGCGCCGTGACCACCGCGTCCGAACCCGGCCGCGGCCGGTGGATCTCGGCGCAGAGCTGGTCGACCGCCGAGCGCAGCGCCGGATGGCGACCGGGGCCGGCCGGGAGGTGGACGACCTCCGGGAGGTCGCCGAGCAGCGGATGCGGCCGGTCGATGTCCAGGTGGTAGGCCCCGCACACCAGCACGCTGCGAGCGCCGTCGCCCTCGACGGTGAAACGCCCGATCGGCGAGGAGGTGTCGACGCGCTCGGGTTCGAAGGCGACCGGCTCGCTGGTGACCGCGTCGCAGATGGCGTGACCGGTGCCGCGCCGCAGGAACACGACGTCGCCGGGGCCCAGGGGTGTCGGATCGCCGCCGACCGGCAGGAGGAAGCAGCGCCCTTCGACGACGACGTGAAATCCGGCTCCCGCGACGGGCTGGAAGCGCACACCCCACGGCGCCTGCGCGTCGGTCCGGACCACGGACGGACGCCCGGTGCGCAGGGCCGCGAGCGTGTCGCTGAGTATGTCCATGCGCTCACCCTAACGCGCTGCGATCGAGACGATCGGACAGTGAATCGAGACTTCGTGTCATTCACTGTCTCGATCGCGACACGTAGCGTTCTCGCCATGAACAACACATCAGACACCCGGCGTGTCGTCGTCATAGGTGGTACCTCCGGCATCGGATTCGCCGTCGCGCAGGCCGCGGCGGCCGAGGGCTCGAACGTGGTCGTCGCGTCCAGCAGCCGGGACCGGGTCGACCTGGCGGTGAGGAAGCTCGGCGACCCGGCCGAGGGCGTCCTGCTGGACGTCGCCGACGAGGCCGCCCTCGTCGCCTTCTTCGACCGGATCGGCGAGTTCGACCACCTCGTCTACACGGCGGGCGAGCCCCTGCTGCTGAAGCCGCTCGCCGACCTCACCGCCGAGGAGTCCCGAGCGTTCTTCGAACGCCGCTTCTGGGGCGCCGTGCTCGCCGCGAAGTACGCCACACCGAAGCTCCGTTCCGGCGGCTCGATCACCCTCACCTCCGGCGCCTTCGCCACCCGGCCCGTCCCCGGAGCCTCGCTCGGCGCCGGCATCACCGCCGCCGTCGAGGGCCTGACGCGAGCCCTCGCCCTGGAACTCGCCCCGCTGCGGGTCAACGCGGTCCGCCTCGGCGCGATCCGCACCGAGCTCTGGGACAGCACCGTGCCCGAGCCTGAGGCCTTCCTCCGGGCGCAGGGCAGCGGCCTTCCGGTGCAGCGCGTCGGCAGCCCCGAGGAGGCTGCGGCGGCCTACCTCTACCTCCTGGGCAACGGCTACGCGACCGGCACGGTCCTCACCCTCGACGGCGGCGCCGCCCTGGCCTGACACCCGGCTGCTGTCGGACCGGACCGGCAGGCCCGGTCCGACAGCCTAGGGCGCCACCCCCGGCACGTCGTCCGCCGGAGAAACGGGAGCCACCCGGACAGGGACAGGGCGCGGAATCCACAGGGACCCCCTGCCGGACGATCCACCCGCCCGGCAGCCGCCCACCGACGCACCGCGGGCGTCGGACGTCAGACGTCGCGTCGGCCGTGCTCCTGCGCCATCTCCGCGAGGACGGCGTCGAGCGGGGCCGGCGCGACGTTCAGCACCTCCGCGGTGAACGACGCGTCGAGGATGCTGGGGCGGTCGTACAGGTACAGCATCTCCGGGAACTCCGCCATGACCGAATCGGTCCGTCCGATCTCCTCCAACTCGGCCGTCGTCATGTGGGTCAGGTCGGGGCCGGGTACGGCGGCCGTCCGGGCCAGGTGGGCGGCCAGCTCACGGACCGGGGCGTGGGAGGTGGACGGCACGTGCCAGGCCCGGCCCCAGGACCTCTCGTTCCGGGCGGCGGCGATCAGCGTCCGGGCCGCGTCACCGGTGTAGGTCCAGCTGTGCGGGGCGTCGAGATCACCCGGGTACGAGACGGACGCGCCGCTCAGCACCCGTTCCCCCACCATGAGCGTGAACGGCGAGTACGCGCCAGCGCCGAGGAAGTCGCCGGCCCGGACCTCGGTCACCCGCACCCGGCCCGCCTCGTGGGCCGAGAGCGCGTCCTGCCACATCCGGGCCCGGACACGGCCCTTGACGCTGGTGGGCGCCATGGGAAGGTCCTCGGTGACCGGCCCGTCGACGGGTCCGTAGCCGTAGGTGTTCCCGAGCATGACGTAGTCCGCTCCGCCGCGTTCCGCTGCGGTCAGCAACGAGGTCGCCAGCGGCGGGAACTCGGCCGGCCACCGGTCGTAGGCCGGCATCGCGCAGTTGAACAGGGCCGCCGCCCCGCGGGCCAGCCCGCTCAGCCGCGCGGTGTCGGTGGCGTCGGCGGCCACCCGCTCGATCCGGTCGTCCACCGGCCCGCCGCCCCGGCGGGTGACGAGCCGGACCTGCTCGCCCGCGTCCGCCAGCAGCCGTGCGGCGGCCGATCCCGTGGATCCGGCCCCGACGATGACGTACAAGGACACGTGTTCACTCCCTGGTCGAAGAGCTGGGACGGGCTCGCCCCAACGCCCCCACCCTCCGCCACGGTTGATCCGTAAGGTAGTGGCCCGATTGCCAAACATCCGGAGGTTCGGGCCATGCACCGCGTTGCCGTCGTCGCCGTCCCCCCTGCCACCACCTTCGACCTGTCGATCCCGGAACTCGTCCTCGGCGAGACGAGCGTCGACGGCCGCCCCGGCTACCAGGTGCGCGTCTGCACCGCCCGCCCCGGTCCCGTCGTCACCGGCAGCATGCAGGTCACCGTCCTCCACGGGCTGGAGGCCGTCGACGACGCCGACACCGTCATCGTGACCGGCACCGGTGCCCGCGACGACGTCGACCCGCGCGTCCTCGCGATGCTGCGCCACGCGTCGGCCGCGGGAAAACGCATCGCCTCGATCTGCACCGGGGCGTTCGTGCTCGCCCGGGCCGGGCTGCTCGACGGCCGCAGCGCCACCACCTACTGGGCCAAGTCCGAGGAGTTCTCCGCCCGCTTCCCCGCCGTCCGGCTGCGGCCCGACGTGCTCTACGTCGAGGACGGCAACGTCCTGACGTCCGCAGGACTGTCGGCCGGCATCGATCTGTGCCTGCACCTGATCCGCTCCGACTACGGCGCCGCGGCGGCCAACGCCGTCGCCAGACTGGTGGTGGCGGCACCGGTGCGGCCCGGTGGGCAGGCGCAGTTCATCGCGACGCCGCTGCCGCCCGAGACGGGCATCTCGCTGGCCGGGACCCGGGCCTGGGCGCTCGACCGCCTGGACGAGCCGCTCACCCGCGCCGACCTCGCCGCTCACGCGAGGACCAGTGTGCGCACGCTGGCCCGCAGGTTCCACGACGAAACGGGTCTGAGCCCGCTGCAGTGGCTCCTCCACCAGCGGGTGATCCGGGCGCAGGAACTCCTGGAGACGACCGACCTGTCGATGGACCAGGTCGCCCGGCTCAGCGGCCTCGCCACCACGGACTCGCTGCGCCGGCACCTGGCACGACGAACGGGGCTCGCTCCCAGCGCGTACCGGGCCGCGTTCACGCAGCGGTGACCGGCCGCCTGCACGGACCGGCCCGGCACCGATCTCCTCCCCCCGGCCGGTACCACGGCCGGGCCCGGGAACGTACCCTGCCCGGCATGACCACTGAGATTCGTCTTCGGCCCGCAACGAGGGAAGACCTTCCCGTCCTGGACCTCCTGAACAACTCCGGTCCGGAAACGGCCTCGGCCTTCGGGTGGTTCGGATGGAACGATCCGGCGCGTCTGACGCGCCGCTGGGAGGAGAACGGGCTGCTCACGCCCGACTCCGGGAACCTCGTGGTGGCCGAGGGCGACGAGGTGCTCGGTCACGTCTCCTGGCACCGCTCCCAGCAGGGCCCGCTCAACCACAGCTGGAACATCGGCGCCGGGATCCTGCCCCAAGCCCGCGGACGCGGCGTCGGAACGACGGCCCAACGACTGCTCGTCCGGTACCTCTTCGCCCACACCCAGGTGAACCGGATCGACGCCAGCACCGATGTGACCAACGCCGCCGAGCAACGTGCGCTGGAGAAGGCGGGTTTCACCCGTGAGGGCATCCTGCGAGGCGCCCACTTCCGGAACGGGCGGTTCCACGACATGGCCCACTACAGCATCCTGCGGCACGAGGTGGCCCTCGACTGACTCCCCGCCGCTCCGCCCGTGAGGCGCTGCGCCCGGCGGCGACGGCCCGGCGCGGCCGTGACCTCCCGACCGCGCGGGAGGTCACGGCAGAACGGCACTGGCGCCTTCCCCGACGGTTCGCCCACGGGTGCTTCACCGGGGCGGAGCCGACCGCCCCGGTCAGGCGGGCGGGCCGGACCAGATCACGTTCTTGCGCTGCGACCCGAGGCCGTGGTCGATCCCGACGGAGAACGGGTCGGCCGCGCCGGCCGGCAGCGCGTACGCGGACACGCCGGTGGCCTGCTCGCCGGGCGCGAGGGAGCCGGGGAGGATCTTCATCCGTGCGCTCCCGTCGATCAGGGTGAAGACGGGACCGCCGAAGGCGTCCCTGACGGAGGGCAGCCCCGCCCCTTCGAGCGAGACACCCTGGGACCCGGTGTTGACGACGGTGATACTCACCTGGACGATCTTGGCGTTCTTGGGGGCCTCGAAGACGGTCGTGCTGGGGACGTAGCGCTCCGGCGCGGCCATGGTGACCTTCAGCCCGTCCGGGTACGTGTAGGACTGGCCGAACGACAGGCGTCTGGCCCTCTCGTCCGCAGCCGCCTTCTCCCGCTCGGCCGCGATCCGCTGCCGCTCCGCCTCGATCCGCTGCTTCTCGGCCTCGGCCCGTTCCTTCTCCTGCGCCGCCCTCGTCTCGGCGGCCTCGATCGCGGCTTCGGCCCGGACCCGCGCGGCCTCCTCCTCCGCCTTCCGCTCCTGGTTGACCGCCCAGAGCTGCGTCACGACGAACACGCCGGCACCGGTCGAGACCAGCAGACCGGTGATGCCCAGGATCACGCCCGCGAGCGCCGCCGCACGGTTGGTCGCGAGGCCCTTGCGCACCTGCCCCAGGCCGACGGCCCCGAGGATCACGGCGAGCAGGGCCGGCAGCCAGGACAGCCAGAAGAGGATCACGGCCAGGCTCAGCGTGGAACCGACGATCCCGAGCACCATGGCCGCGGTCCCCAGAGAGTTGCGGGGCGGCGGCACCGGCATCGGGTACGGGGCCCAGGGCGGCGGACCCGCCGCCGCGAACGCCGGGGCCCCACCGCGGTCGGCGGCGTCGCCCCGGTCCGGACCCGGCGGAGTCCACGGGTCGTTGCCGGTCGTGTCCTCGACGGGCCGCGGGCCGGTCGTGTCCTCCTCGACGGACCGCGTACCGGTCGCTTCCTCCACGGGCTGCGGGCTGTCGGGCGGGGCGGGAACGGTCATGCGAAATCCTTCACGCACGGGGAGACGAGGAGCGCCTGTCGGCTCCGGGGCCGAAGCCCGGCCCGATCCGGCGACGGCAGCGGCCCGGCGTCCGCACGGCCGTCACCCGGGCAGGCAGAACCGCACGTCAGAGGCTGTCGCGGGACACCGGGAGCACCGGCGGGTGATCAACATACAGGGTCCCGGGAAACAGCCCGCCACCGGCGGCCCGACCGGACCCGGGGCACCGGCCGCCGCAGTCCCCTGTCCGCGTACGGCACCGCTCCGACGGGGGCGGCCCGCGCGGTGGCCGCCCCCGCGTCCGTCATGCCGAACCCTGCCCGACGACGCGTTCCGGCGCTACCGTCGACGGGGGCCGAGGAGCGCGGGGACGAGCGGCGGGCAACCCGCGCGGCATGCCGTCGATCACGGCACGGACAGCGTGGGCGACGACGACCGGGGAGGGCCGACGGCTTCGTGGGACGCGTGGTTGGAGACGTTCGACGAGGTGTACGGCGCTCTGCCG
Organism: Kitasatospora sp. NPDC002965; assembly: GCF_040611255.1. Taxonomy (NCBI): domain Bacteria; kingdom Bacillati; phylum Actinomycetota; class Actinomycetes; order Kitasatosporales; family Streptomycetaceae; genus Kitasatospora; species Kitasatospora sp. NPDC002965. Next base: position 43,438 of record NZ_JBEXNT010000081.1, read on the forward strand.
CGGTCCGTGCGAGCGACCTGCCCGGGGTGCGGGAGCGCGGCCGGGAGCCTGCACCTGCTGTACCTGACCTCCGACCCGGCGAAGGAGGCAGCGGCTCCTTCTGGTGCAGCGACTGCCGCTACGGGATCGCGCTCCGCCGCTGCCGGATCCCCCGGAGCGCGCAGGTGGTGGGGTACGACACGCCGGAGGCGGAGCTGCCGGGGTCACTGCCGTCGGTACGGCTCGTCCCTCCGGCCTGACCCGGCCGGGCTCCGGCCTCCGGTGCGTGCCGCACGGCGGTCAGCCGAACAGGCCGGTGAGCCTGCGCCACACGGAGGCCGGCAGGACGTCGGGGCTGCCCGCCCGCCCGGCCTCGGCGGCCCGGGGCGTCGCGGGCACCGGCGCCGGGTCGGTCGACGGC